>JAURLM010000007.1 GCA_030831265.1 Chloroflexota bacterium | reverse complement strand
TGCTCACGTTTGCGTCGTGATGACCTCCGGCGGTTATCCCGAAAAATACCAGATCGGCCTGCCCATATCTGGCCTTGAGGATACCGATGGTGATTCACTGGTCTTCCATGCGGGGACGACGAACGATGCATCGGGCAAGCCGGTAACCGCAGGTGGCCGAGTGTTGGTCGCAGTGGGTTCAGGTTCAGACATCAAGGCTGCAAGAGACGATGCTTACTCCACGGTTAACGAAATCTCTTTTGAAGGTGAACACCATCGCTCAGACATAGCTCTGAGGGCAATTCCGGCTCGCCAATCAACCGAACGATGAACACGCCAGTGAGCCAGTCACCGGTGATTGCCGTGTTCGCAGATTTTGATGACACGCTGACCGTCCAGAATGTCGCTCATTTCCTTTTGAACCGATTTGCTCCTGAAGCAATGGCAAAGTATTCCGCCATGTACCGGGCGCATGAACTGACATTCAGGGAATACCAGGAACGGTCGTTCGATGCTGTTACCGTGCCTGTCAGCGAGATGCAGTCTGCTGCTGCTGACGCTATCGATCTTCGCCCGGGTCTGCGGGAATTGCTAGATGCCATCACCGAAGTCGGTGGAACGTTCACAGTCGTCTCTGCAGGACTGAGCTTCTACATAGAACCCGTGCTCAGTGCCAACGGATTGCACAACCTGTCAGTAGTCTGCGGAACGGCGCTCCGTGAAGCTGCCGATACTGGCTCATTCAGGTACGATTATCCTTTTGCGGGAGCAAACAGCGAGCCCTGTCATGGAGAATGGGCTACGTGCAAGTGCCGAGCCGTTGCTGAAGCTGGACATGGTGTAACAACTGTTTTCGTGGGTGACGGAAACACTTCAGACGCCTGCGTTGCTCCAAAAGCCGATCATGTTTTCGCCAGGGATCGCCTCTTGAAAATTTGCGCCGAAGATGGCATTTAGGCTACCCAGTTTGAAGATTTTTATCCCGTTGCGGAATTTGTGCGCAAGTTCGCAGCGATGGCTATAGATTCGAGTTCGGAACAGAGATGATTCCCAGGTATTCACTTCCCGAAATGAGCAACGTCTGGTCGGACGACAACACGTTCGACCTGTGGCTGCAAGTAGAGATTGCAGCATCGCAGGCGTGGACCGATATGGGCGTCGTTCCGACCGCTGACATGGAGAAGATTCGCTCAGCGAAATTCAACCGTGCGACCTACGACCGCATCTTTGATGAGACCAAACACGACATCGTTTCGTTCACGCGTGCAGTCTCCGAGACGATGGGACCGGAAAGTCGGTGGATTCACCACGGACTGACGTCGAACGATGTGAAAGACACCGCGCTGGGCATGCAAATGACTCAGGCGGTGGATATCATCGATCGGGCCGTCACAAAACTAATGGATGTCCTCAAGCGGCGTGCAATCGAGTTTCGAGACACGCCTTGCATTGGTCGGTCGCATGGCATCCACGCCGAGCCGATGAGCTTCGGCTTGAAGCTAGCGATGTGGTGGGACGAGATGCGCCGTAATCGCGAACGGCTGGCGGGAACGCGCAAGCGAGTTGCGATTTGTATGCTGTCCGGTCCGGTGGGAACATTTGCATCCGTTCCACCAGAGATTGAAGAGTCAGTTGCACGGCAGCTTGACCTGTCTCCAGCCCCGGTTTCAAACCAGGTCATTCAACGCGACAGGCACGCGGAATTCGTCCAGACACTTGCTCTCATAGCCGCCACGTTGGACAAGATGGCAACGGAAATACGTGCCTTACAGCGAACCGAAGTTGGCGAGGTACAGGAACCGTTTGGGACGCCCGGATTCGTAACAAAGGGTTCTTCATCCATGCCGCACAAGCGCAACCCGGAGCTTTCCGAGCGCATCTGCGGCCTTGCACGTGTTGTTCGCGCCAACTCGATGACTGCACTGGAAAACGTAGCACTCTGGCACGAACGAGACATATCTCACTCGTCTGCGGAACGAGTCATCCTTCCCGACAGTTCGCTCGCGGTGGACTACATTCTGCACCTCATGACCGGAATCATTGATGGCATGGTCGTCTCCCCTGCCCGCATGATGCGCAACCTTGAATTGACCCGTGGCCTAGTATTCTCACCACGTGTCATGCTTGCACTGGTTGAAGCTGGCATAGATCGAAAAGTGGCATACGACACAGTTCAGCGATGCGCAATGAAGTCATGGGACGAAGATCTGGATTTCAGAGAACTTGTCAAAAATGACTCGGTAGTTAACGAGAGTCTCTCCCCGGCACAAGTCTCCGAACTCTTCGACTACGGTTTCTATCTCAAGCATGTCGGGCACAGTTTTGGGAGACTCGGTTTCGAGCAGTAGGAACAGGAGCGGAATCGTGCCCATTCAGCCCGTATACGAAACGTCTCTACCCGGCCTGCTGCATCGGGGCAAAGTACGTGATACCTACGACCTTGGCGGCGGCCTCTTGCTGATGGTTGCAACTGACCGCATTTCGGCATTTGACGTCATCATGTCCAGCCCCGTTCCCGGCAAGGGCATCATCCTGACGCAGATGTCCAGTTTTTGGTTCGGTCTGCTGAAAGACGTCATTCCCAATCACATGGTCGCAGTTGCATCTGATGCTGATGCAATGCGTGGCGTACCAATCACAGGTGCACTGACAGAATTACCGGAAGCCTACCGCCGACGCTCAATGGTGATAAAGCGCGCTGAACGAATAGATATGGAATGTGTCGTTCGAAACTATCTCGCAGGCAGCGCATGGGTCGAATACCGCAAGTCAGGGACGATGAACAGCCTGAAATTGCCGGACGGGATGCGTGAGTCAGACCGACTACCTGAACCAATGTTCACACCGTCCACAAAGGCCGAAAGCGGCCACGACGAACCATTATCCCGGTCTGAAGGGGAAAACCTGGTTGGCAAAGAGCTTTATCGGACACTTGAAGAGAAGAGTATTGAAGTATTCTCCGCAGCTCACGCCCACGCCGAAAGCAAGGGGATGATCCTTGCAGACACCAAATTCGAATTCGGCTATGTTGATGGCGAGTTGACTTTGATTGACGAAGTGCTGACGCCTGACTCAAGCAGATTCTGGGATGTAAACGACTGGAAGCCGGGGAGCACTCCGCCAGCGTATGACAAGCAATACCTGCGTGATTGGCTGTTGCAGCAGACATGGAACCGCAACCCGCCCGCTCCTGACCTGCCTACGGACGTCATATCAAACACTCAAAAGCGATATCTTGAGGCATATGCGCGCCTCACAGGCAAGAGCCTGATACTGTAAACAGACGTACAGATAACCATACCTCTCGGAACTTTTTAGAACTAACAGATGGCCAACTCAACCGAACAGAAACGCGTCGCTACAACCCGCCCGGATCACCGCCGGGGGATGACCCGCTCCCAGATACGCAATGAACGCAGGCGCAGGAGCGACAGCCGCAAAAGGCGGAAGCGCACGATTTACATCTCAGGTGGAACTGTCCTCGCTGTAATTTTCATTTTGAGCCTCACCCTTGGGCCGGGTCTTGCAAGAAACATACAGAGCAACGATGCCAACACCACGGAGAACACGCTCAACACTGGCGGCCCGGTTCCGCTTGATCCCGATGACGGGCGTGAGGTTATTTCGACGGATGCCACCGGTGTCGGCTATAGCACAAAGCCGGCGACATCTGGCCAGCACTGGCTCGGCGCAGAGACGCCAGCAGGGACTTCAGCACCGGCACGATGGGGAGCATATGATATTGCGCTCCCAGATGAAGTCCTCGTCAAGAACCTCGAGAACGGTGGCATAGGGTTGCACTACAACTGCCCTGAAGGCTGCGATGATGTCATCGCTGCATTGAAAGAAGTCGCCCCAGCAACGCAGTACATAATCTCGCCTTACCCGGATATGTCATCAAAGATCACCATCACTGCCTGGCGGCATCACCTGAACCTCGACACATTTGATAGAGCGGCCATTGCCGATTTCATCAACGCATACCTGGACCGCGCACCGGATAGCGTGACTTACGATCAGTTCTAACTGTGTTTGAGCCAGTTCGCAATTTGGCAAACACACGCAGGACGCACAGACGAGACGATAGACAAAGGAACTAAGGTGTTTCTAGCTCGAATCAGGGTCAGCCTCAAACCAACAGTGAACGACCCACAGGGCAAAACGATCGCCCAGGCCCTGGGCAGACTCGGGTTCGACACGATCGACTCACTGCGCGCAGGGAAGTACTTCGAAGTGCGAATCGACGAGTATGACAGGGCGGCCGCCGAGAAGAAGGTTCAGGCCATGTGTACACAGTTGTTGGCCAACCCTGTGATCGAACGGTTCGACTTCGACCTGGATCCTGTTTCCTAGGTAAGAACAGAGGTTCTCCCCGGCCTCAACATCCCAACAGACTTCATGACCATCTCACTGGTTCGATGAACCGCGGTCTTCGGACAATGCGAACATCAATGGTGAGAGCATTCCTCCGAAAAGCGGTTGACCTGGTATATGAGGTGAGGTAATGGACATTGGTATTCCCCGGGAAATCAAGACAGCCGAATTCCGGGTAGCCCTGACGCCTGACGGAGCCGCTCAACTGACGGTTGCCGGACACAATGTCGTAGTCGAGGCATCAGCAGGGCTCGCCAGCGGGTTCCCTGATGACGCTTACGCTACAGCAGGTGCCCAGGTTGTAAAAACAGCGCATGAGGTATGGGAAACAGCTGACCTGGTCGTAAAAGTCAAGGAACCAATTGGGGTTGAGCTCGGTTATCTTGACCAGCGTGGTGCATCACTGACACTGTTCACGTACTTGCACCTCGCCGGTATACCGGGACTTGCCGAAAGGTTGTGCAGCGCAGGTGTGACCGCAGTTGCCTACGAGACTATCGAAACCGACTCCGGAGAATTTCCGCTACTAGCACCGATGAGCGAAATCGCAGGGAAACTCGCCGTTCATGCAGGAGCAGATTACCTGCGGCATCCATTTGGCACGAAGGGCATACTGCTATCAGGTGGACCCGGAATCCCAGCGGCAAACGTGACCGTGATCGGCGCAGGTGTTGTAGGCCAGAACGCTGCACGCCTTGCGATGGCTATGGGTGCTTCTGTCACATTGATGAACCGCAGCCCAGGAAAACTTAGGCAGTTCATGTCCGCCAACAACCCCGGAAGCCTCACCACTGTGATAGCCAGTGCAGACAACATCGCCACTTCGGTAGAGACAAGCGATCTTGTGATCGGAGCTGTCTATGTCGCTGGAACGCGTGCAAAGCATGTCGTAACGCAGGACATGATCACGACAATGGGTGCAGGTTCAGTGATCGTGGATGTGTCGATCGACCAGGGTGGATGTGTCGAAACATCTCACCCTACGACGCATGAGGATCCTGTTTTCATCGTTGATGACGTTATCCATTACTGTGTCGCCAACATGCCGGGCTCTGTCCCGCGCACGGCAACTCTCGCCCTCACCAATGAAACATTCCCATATGTGATGGCAATCGCAGCCAGTGGAATCATGAAAGCAGCGCGCTTAAACAGCACACTGGCCAAGGGAGTGAATGTTTACCGGGGCGACCTCGTTAACAAGGCGGTGGCCGGGGCGACGGGTTTGCCGTACAGGGCGCTGAACAACATGCCCGCGTAGCCGAATCTACTCGGTGAGCGTGCCTTTGGTGCTAGGAACAGCGTCAGCATTACGCGGGTCAAGTTCCGCAGCAGCGCGAAGAGCGCGTGCGAACGCTTTGAACGCAGACTCAATGACGTGGTGTTCGTTCAACCCGGACAGCACTCGAACGTGCAAGTTGAATTTTCCCTCGATGGCCATGGCCTCGAAGAAGTGACGCGCAAGGTCGGCGGGAAATTCCCCAATATTATTGGTCGATCCCATGTCAATGACAGCGTAGCCTCGGCCACTCAAATCCACGACAACATGGGTCAGTGCCTCATCCAACGGGACGGTACGATCCGCCATGCGAACGATTCCGCGCCTGTCCCCAAGTGCCTCACGAATGGCGCGACCGAGCACGATTGCCGTGTCTTCCACGGTGTGGTGATTTCCTGTTTCAAGGTCACCGTTTGCCGAAATCTTCAGGTCGATCAAGCCGTGTCGAGCTACCTGGTCCAGCATGTGTTTCAGGAAACCGACCGGTGTTTCTATTGACGACTTGCCGGTACCATCGAGATTGAGTTCCAGCGAGATCTGACTCTCATTGGTCTTCCGTTCTATCTTCGCTGTTCTTGCCATGATCGTTTCCGTGGTCCTCACACTCAGTCACAGTCTTCATGCAGGCTGCACAGGTTCAGGTTATCGCGACGTACGGCGTGGACGTGATGCGTGGTAACCGCAGGATTCTATGAAACCCGGCGATTATTTGCCTTCGGCAACTACGTCTCGGATAGCGGAAATCAGCCTGTCTGTCTGTTCAGGCGTTCCCGCAGAGATACGCAATGAGTCCGCAAGTCTGTCAGTAGAGAACAGCCGCACGAATATCCCGCGGCGACCAAGCCCTTCGTAGACATCTTTTGCTGAACGGCCCGCAAACCTGCAAAGCAAGAAATTACCCTCGGACGGGTAGTAGGTCACGCCATCCAGGTCATCCAGTGTCTTCTCAAGCCGTTTTCTCTGTTCCACCAGCGTCTGAGCGCGCTTGAGGACAGCATCACGATTATCAAGCGCGGCGATAGCGGCTGTCTCAGCCGCAATGTTGATGTTGTAAGGCTGTTTGATGTCCATCAGATGACGAATCAACGTCTCTGAACCGATGCAGTACCCAACCCGTAAACCAGCTATCCCAGCCCATTTGCTGAATGAACGCAGGATTACCAGGTTTTCATATTCGTCCAACAGATATGACAGGGACTTGCCACAGAACTCGTAATAGGTTTCATCAACTGCCAGGATCAGTCCCGTATCGAGCAGTGCGCGTGCTTCACGTTCCGAAAGCAGGTTACCGGTGGGGTTGTTCGGTGATGCCAGGAAGATGAGGCGGGTCTGATCGTCTATGACGGCGAGGACGTGCTCAAGGTCGATGGACCAGTCATCTTTTCGTGGGACCATCACAACCGGGGCATCGGCAATACGAGCACAGAAGCTGTACATGCCAAAAGTTGGTTCGCAGTCGATCAGCTTCTGGCCAGGCTCTGTGAAGAGTCGCAGCAATAGGTCAATGATCTCATCACCACCAGCACCAGCCATCACGCGATTTACCGGCTGACCCGTGTATTCAGCAAGTTTCGCTCGCAGTTTCCTCTGCTCTGGATCCGGGTACAGGTGAATCTTGAGGTTTGAAAGCGCGTCCAGCACCTCGCCAGGCGCGCCGTACGGATTCTCGTTGGCGTTAAGCCGGACCACCTCTTCCGGTTTGATGCCGGCAGAGCGCGCTAGCTCCTCGGAGGGATCAACACCGTGGTACGTCGAAACCTTCACAAGGTGCGGCCGCATGAGTTTTGTTATGTCTGTCATAGATTGTCTCGGAATTGTCTACTCGCCGGCCAGTTTGCGCCGACGCCTGTCTGCGGCCGCCGCATGTCCATCAAGGCCTTCAGCGCGTGCCAGTTCCGCAGCATCTGACGCCAGTTCCAGGAATGCCCTTTCTGACAGGTTGAGGAACGGGCTGACCCGCAGAAAGTTTCGCACGCTGAGCGCTGAAGCGAAACGAGCAGTTCCGCCTGTGGGCATGACGTGGCTCGGCCCGGCGACGTAATCAGCCATAACCTCAGCCGAGTATTCGCCAAGGAAGATTCCACCCGCATAACGTATTTGCGGCAGATACGATGCCGCATCTGTAACCGAAACGCAAAGGTGTTCAGGGGCCAGGGCATTGGCGACAATGATCGCCTCTTCAACAGAATCGACCACGATCGAAAGACCGCGCTCAACCGCTGCTGCTGCGATCCTGTTTCGTGGTAGTTCGCCAATCTGGCTGGCGACCTCTGCTTCGATGCTGTCAGCTACGATGCTTGACGTAGTGATCAGTACCGGCAGTGCTACGACATCATGTTCGGCCTGTGCGAGCAGGTCAGCAGCAGCAAAAACCGGGTCTGCCGACTGGTCAGCAATCACTGCCGTCTCAGTCGGGCCATAGAGACCATCAACGCCAACATCACCAAAGACCGCTTTCTTCGCGGCTGTAGTGAATGCGTTGCCTGGACCGCAAACAATATCGACTCTCGGGACGGACTCGGTTCCGTAAGCCATCGCGGCAATGGCCTGTGCTCCTCCAATACTGAATACCCTGTCTGCTCCTGCAATGGCCGCAGCGGCAAGCACAACCGGGTGCGGGTCTTGCCCTGCACGTCCGGGAGTCGCCAGCACAATCTCGTCAACGCCTGCAACGCGGGCAGGCACAACCGTCATCACAACCGAGGAAGCCAGGGGAGCTGAGCCACCGGGGACGTAGACACCAGCCCGACCGAGTGGACGCACCTCTTCGCCGAACTCACCGGATGGGTCACGCCAACTTCTTGGCATGGCTGCTTTCTGGAAAGCCTCAACACGACGAACGGCCAGTTCCAGGGCATTGCGAGTTGCAGCCGAAATTTGATCCAACGCAGCGACCACACGCTGGCGAGGTATCTCTAGCGGTGAGTCACCGTTGTCTGTTACGCCATCAAGCGCATTGGTTATACGCCGGACAGCAGCATCGCCGCCTTTACGCACATCCGAAATAACTTGCGCCGCAAACTCGTCTGGCGTTAGCTGCCTGGGATACAGTCCGTTACCGTCAGTGAGAATCTCTCTGCTATCAAGCGAGCGAGCGTTTCGAACTGCCTGCACCGCCGCTTCCAGACCAAGCACACGGCGCATCACGACCTGCTCCGGTAGTCGGCCACAGCTTTCTCAAGTTCAACAAATGACTCACATTTGCTGCGGAACACGTACGACGCTTCTGTGACCGTGATGGATGTACCACCAAGTGAGCGGAAATAGTCCACCGCTTGAAGAAGGCTTGAGCGTGGTATCACAACCTGAATGTTGAACCAGTCACCGGGGCGGCTGGAGTACACCTTCGCTATCGTTGGTCCATCGATACCCGAGAAGTCAGGCCGTTCCAGAACTCGTTTTGCGGCGTCATCCATGCTCGGCGCAGTCAGGTTCATCGATATGCGCTGGTATCTCTGTGAACGTCGGGAAGACTCGATTCGCTCAAGTAGTTCACGCGTTAGAGATAGTTTTCCTTCGTCTTCAGCCAGCAACCGGACATTGCCGATTAGCTGCGCTTCAGAAGAAATGACCACCCCGTCTACAAGTGGCCGGAGCTGGTTCTCTCGCAAGGTAACGCCGGACGCGGTGATGTCCGCTATCAGATCTGCGTACCCCATGATTGGAGCAGCTTCGATGCTCCCCGATGATGGAACCAGCGATGCGTAGTAGATGCCGCGTTCGTCAAGAAAACGCTTCACGAGCCGACCGTACTTGGTGGCTATGCGCAGGTCCTTGCCTTTGTCGCGGTACTCAAGTGATAGGTCGGCAAGGTCAGCGACCGTGGTAATGTCCGCCCATGAATCGGGAACTGCGATGACCAGTTGGGAACCGCCGAAGCCCGCACCATCCCCAATCACACGGGAATCTCCGTTCTCAAGGCGTGATTCCAGGAACCTGTCCAGTCCTACGATACCAAGGTCTGCGCTACCGCCATCAACCTCAGTCGTTATGTCTGACTGTCGCTGGAACAGTATCTCAACACCAGCAAGGGAAGAGATGGTTCCCGTGTAGCGTCGCGGGTTGTCACGACTGACACCGAGGCCACATGATTTTAGAAATGCCTGCGCTCCGTCATACAGAGCACCGGATGATGGAATGGCGAGTCTGAGTGCGCTCATTTGCTGCCACCTTCCAACCGTGAGCCGTCAGCTTTGACAGTAACAATCTTCGAATAGCTAATCCCGGCTGCCTCTGCGCCGACAACCGCAGCCTGTCCCTGTTCCCGTAACTTAGCGGCTACGTCAATGGCCGCAGACCATGCACTGTCATCAGTTGGTCGCACAAGCACCGGAGCTACATTCCCTGTGTCTGCTGGCATATCAGCAGAACTGGCGACAACTGCATCGAAGTTGTAGGCGAATCCAAGAGCGGGGACATCAGCATCAAGCCCAAGTGCTCGTGTCAACCCATCGTATCGCCCACCACCGCCAAGTGTTTCCGTGGCGTCGGGTGACTGCAAGAGATCGAAAACCATGCCCGTGTAGTAGGCCACCCCCCGCGCAAGGCCAAAACGAACCGTCACCTGGCTCGTATCCACGCCTTCGTCCGAAGCAGATTCAGCGACCTGCTCCAGCAGAGAAAAGCACTGCTCATCAAGGCCACCGGATGCAGCCAGTTTTCGACCGTCGGACATTGCCGTTTCAACGTCGCCAGAAATGGTCACCAACTCCTGCAACATGGACAGTGCTGATTCAAATTGCGCCGGATCATCAGCGTGTGTCTGCTTGCGAGCAAGCCTCGCTATGATCTCTTTCCGCGTGCGTGAGCCTGCGTTCTGTCCCAGGGGTCCGAGAGATCGTTCAAGAACCGCCTCGATGTTCTGCCGGGCGTCAGTACCATCTGCCACAGTCGTATCACCGGGAACAAGTAAACCCAGTTGCTGTGCCTTTGTACGAACCGAATCTGCCTCACCGCTATCAATACGCTGGACGTTGTTCAGAAGGAACTGGTTGGCTCGTTCTGATAACTGGAACTTTCGAAGCAACCGGCGCAACAGCCCAACGTGACCTAGAGCAACAGTAACTCGACGCCCATCAAGAGCCTGCAAGCCTTCCATCGCCATTGCGATTACTTCGCCGTCACCGCGTGGAGCAGAAACTCCAATCAGTTCTGCACCGAGCTGGTTGAACTGGCGGGTCTTACGACCATCTCCGTGTTCTGGCGTTGCGTAGCGGAACACCGGGCCAAAATACTGGTAGCGACATATCCCTGATGCGGCTTCACCCGTCTGGATTGCGTACCGGATAACCGGCGCCGTGAATTCAGGGCGCAAACTTGTCCGGAAACCGCCCGGCTCTACAAAATCGTAAAGGCGGCTGGAAAGCTCCCCACCTGACTTTCGAAGAAAGAGTTCTGTCTCCTCAAGTAGAGGTGTGTCAATCTGCGCATAGCCGCGTAACGCCAGAACTGACGTGCACCGTTCCGCCGCGTTGCGAGCAGCGTTAAGTTGCGACGTTGACGCGTCGTTCATGTTGGGCAATCTGCGTATCTGTCTGAGTGATGGCATCCGTACAGTCGTCTCGATGGTTTTCCAACCGGAGCCTCTAATTCTAATCTGCTGAATGTTAAGCGTGGGGTGCGTGCCAGCACCACAAGCACTCTAGTTGATGGATTTACAGCAATATTCCACTGCCAGTTTCCTGCATGAACG
>JAURLM010000040.1 GCA_030831265.1 Chloroflexota bacterium | reverse complement strand
TCCCGCAGGATGCGCTTAAGTTGGCGAAGGCTCTTGAGCACTTGAACCTGATGTGGATGGAGGACATGATCACCGGTGACTACACGCCGTATGTCACTGCTGACCTGTACCGAGATGTCTCTATCAACACCACGACACCGATTCATACCGGCGAGCAG
Source organism: Chloroflexota bacterium (assembly GCA_030831265.1). GTDB lineage: Bacteria > Chloroflexota > Dehalococcoidia > Lucifugimonadales > Lucifugimonadaceae > JAJCYX01. Next base: position 2,469 of record JAURLM010000040.1, on the reverse strand, counting down.
ATCTACCTGCGCCAGAACTTCATGGAACTGATCGAGAAGCGTGCTGTGGATGTGGTTGGCCCTGACCCGCTGGACGTCGGCGGCATCGCCGAACTCAAGTGGATTGCAGAGTACGCAGATCTCCACGGCATCGACATGGCACCGCATGGCACGCTCGATGGTCTCATCGGACTGGCCGCGCTGGTGCAGGTGTGCGCCACTCTTCCACAGAACTTCATTGCGTTCGAACTGCCAAACGGCAACCCGGAATGGTGGCACGACATCATTGAAGGTCTTCCCGCAAAGGACCAGATCGTCAAGGATGGCTTTATCGATGTCTGGGATACACCAGGACTGGGTATCAAGTTCAACGTCGAGGCCACCAAGAAGTACCTCAAGGAAGAGGACAAGGACTTCTTCAAGAACTAGGTAGCGACGGAGCGCCTGAGGAAACTGGTGAAATAGCAGGCTGGTCGCAAGATCAGCCTGCTTTCGCGTCACGCTGAGCACGGATTGATATCAATGGCGTTATGCTAGGGCGCATCAGCATCACGCTCATATCGAACCCGGAGGCCATCATGCCCAACCTTACGAAAAACCCGCTCGGCGACACCGGTTTGCAGATCACGCGGCTGGGGTTCGGCGCAATGGAGATCCGTGGCGTGCCGCGCGGTCGGGACGTGACTCCGCAACAGGCTGACACCATTCTCAATGCCGTGCTCGACTCCGGCATCAATTACATCGACACCTCCATCGACTATGGAATGAGTGAAGAATTCATTGGCAAGTTCATTTCGCATCGGCGCGATGAGTTCATTCTTGCCACCAAGTGCGGATGCCATGTTGGCGCCCCCACCGCGCCAGCCGGACAACCTTCTCCCCATGTGTTCACACGAGCGAACGTCATCGCAGGTGTCGAGCAGAGCCTGAAGCGCATGAAGACCGATCGACTTGATGTTGTTCAGTTCCACTCCAGCCCGGACATGAAGACGCTGGAAGCAGAAGGTGCGCTTGATGCGCTGCGAGAGTTCCAGCAGCAGGGCCAAGTTGGTCACATTGGCATGTCAGGCGTACTGCCAAATCTTGCCGAGCACGTGAATAGCGGCGCATTTGCCGTGTTGCAGATTCCGTATTCTGCGCTGGAACGCCAGCATGAAGACTGGATTGCCGCTGCGGCAAACAAGGGGATTGGCAACGTGATTCGCGGCGGCGTGGCAAAGGGCGAGCCCGGTGAATCGGGAGTCGAAGGCCGCGTGTCATGGGACACGTTTGAAAAGGCAAAGCTGGGTGAGTTGCTGGAAGACGGCGAGACGCACACTTCGTTCATGCTGCGCTTCACGCTTTCGCATCCCGGAATGCACACCACCATCGTGGGCACGCTGAACCCACAACACCTCGCGCAGAACGTCGCAGCCACAGAACGCGGCGCACTTTCTGCCGATGTTTACGCCGAAGCCAAGAAGCGACTAGTGGCAGCGGGACAGGTGCCCTCGACAGTGAGTTAAATACTCGTAACGTTCTGCAAAAGCGATGATTACCCGGCGTCTTCATGGTCCGTAAATGGCGTACTTACGAGCCAAAACGTGCAACCATCCCTGGCGGAAGATTGTCAGAATCGTCAGCAGCGCGTCTGACTACTTACTGGCGACGGGAACCAGCACAATACGTATCCCATGAACATGAACCTGCGAATATCTTTCTTACTGGTCGGAATCCTGTCACTGTTCTCGATGCTCGCATGCACACCGGGTGCTGTTGGGCCAACCGTTGAACCCACCCCGGACTTCAAGGCGATAGCTGACGCCACCTATGCCGCCGGTACAGCAGTTGCCGCTGAAGGAATGGGAATTGACCTGGCATCGTTTCCTGATGGCAGTGAGTTGGACGAAGTAATTGCCGCCCCTATCAAGGCGACGTTCTCCCATGAGACGCAGTCGACCGAATACACGATGGAATCGGTGCTGGGTGGCGTTGTACATTCATGGAGTACTCCGCCATGCGGAGATGCACGCTTGTCTACGGATGGCATGACGATGACGTGGACTCATGCTCATCCGCCTTGCGACGCTACAACCAATCATTCGGATGTGACGATATCAGCGTTGTTGCTGTTCTACATAGGTTCGGGTTCCCGCTATGCGCATTGTGACTACCAGGGTGCGGAAACGGGAACTGGCAAGCGTTGTGTGTGGGGTGAGCTGCCACGGTAGATACACAGATCATTGCAGATGGGCTGAGGCAGCTGGGACTGCCTGTGGGTAGCCGCGTACTTGTTCACAGTTCTCTCAGCAGCTTTGGCCATGTCGATGGTGGGGCAGATGCGGTCATTGACGCCCTGTTGGAGTCGGTCGGTTCAAGCGGAACGGTGCTTGTCCCGACCCTCACTGCAACGGCGCAACATTCCGCACAGGATCCGCCGGTTTTTAATGCTTCAAACACGCCGTGCTGGACAGGCCGTATTCCTGAGACATTTCGCCAGCGACCCGATGC
>JAURLM010000039.1 GCA_030831265.1 Chloroflexota bacterium | reverse complement strand
AGTGCGGCATGCTGGTCACCCGCAACGCCGGTGATTGGTATATCCGCACCGAACACGTCGCCGTTGGTCACGCCGAACTCTCCAGAAGATGGCAGCACTTCAGGCAATACAGCACGAGGTATATCCAGCATTGAGAACATTTCGGGATCCCACGAGAGGTCATGCAGGTTCAACAGCATGGTGCGGGAGGCGTTAGTGACGTCCGTGGCGTGGACTGTCCCGCCGGTGAGGCGGTACATGAGCCATGAATCCACCGTGCCGAAGCACAGTTCGCCGCTTTCAGCCCGCTGCTGGCCGTCAACGACGGTATCGAGCAGCCACCGCAGTTTCGTGCCGGAGAAGTACGGGTCGACGACGAGGCCGGTCATCTGCCGAATGTCCTCGGCGAGCCCGCGGCTTTCCAGCCCTTCGCAGATTTCGGCCGTTCGCCGATCCTGCCAGACGATGGCGTTGGCGACGGGCTTTCCCGTTGCGCGGTCCCACAGCAGGGTTGTTTCACGCTGGTTGGTGATTCCGATGCAGGTTATGTCTGACATCTCGATACCGGCTTTGGCGACAGCCGCACGGGAAACATCCAGCGTGGCGTCGAAAATCTCCAGCGGGTCGTGCTCCACCCACCCGGGTTTCGGGAAGTGCTGGCTCAGCTCCACCTGCGCGCTGGCAACAGGCTGTGCATCGCCATCGAACACGACTGCACGAGTAGATGTCGTGCCCTGGTCAATGGCAAGTATTCGGGTCATACCTGTCAATTTGAACTCCTCGGATTGTCACGGCTCACTGGCATGACAGCGTACCGCAAGCATCGAAGTTTGGTTTTCCTGGCTGGTGTTCGTCAAAAATCTGGGTGCTGACACCATCTTCAGCCCCCAGCGAATACAGGTTCACGCCTACACATATAGAAATTGATACATCGACCATAAATGTATGACGAAGCTGAGACGAATATTCCCATTGCTGACAGCAATTTCCTTGTTCCTGCTTGCAGTAGCATGCGGCGGTGACGCGGAAGGTTCTGCCTCCGGACAACCTGGTGTGAGCGGAACGGTTGAGGTTGCTCCAACCACGTCGACTGACTACGAAGCACCTACCGCTACGATTGCAAAACCGACAGCAACAAGTGAAGCCTCCAGTGCCGCAACAAACGACGCCACGCTGGCGGTCGTTACCAGTTCGCCAACTCCGCTCCCGACGTTGGACGCGCCCTACATAGATTCCAGCGGTGGCGTTTTCGGCACGCCGCAAACGGTAACTATCAGAAGCGGTGAGACAGACGCACGAGTGCTGTACACGCTGGACGGCACCAGTCCATCACCACAAACCGGCACTATATATACAAAGCCGATCGTTCTCACCGAACCTGCAAAGTTGCGGGCGGTCACTTATCGCGCTGGCCAGGATGTTTCTGAGATTGCGGCAGCCGATTTCGTGATTTTTGACCAGGTCCTGGAAAAGACCGGTGACATCAACCTCAGCGGCAATGATCAGATGATCATTGAGGACACGCTGTTCCTGCATGAGGGCAACATCACCCTCACTGACAATGCCCAGCTCATCATCCGCAACTCTTTCGTCACGCACGTCAAAGATTTTGCTTTCCAGTACGGCGTATCGGCCTCCGGTCACAGTCGGGTTACTATCGAAAACTCGTCCGTAGGCTCCAACTGCACCGGCTCATTCAACTATTCATTCCTGGAAAACGCCACGTTGTACGCTGAACAGGTGGACATTGGCGTTGGCAATTGCAACACGTGGGTGTTCATGAGTGGAAACTCAGACGTTGACATCACCACTTGGGACTACTTCGGCGGAACTGTGTGCGATGGCTCTGCAGTCAGCATCGAAAACTCCCAGGAGCTGGAAGTAGAACTCTGCCTGCCCGGAGGTTCGACGGTAGATACAGCACTACCAACATCCGTTGATCTGTTCAAATATGGCCCACAGCCAATCAACGGCATCGAATTTTCGCTCATCATGAACAACGTCACGGTGGATGGATGGGGCATCAACGTGCTGCCCGGTTCAAACATCACGATCCGCGATTCTGACGCAATCACGATCGGCATTATCGCCGGACGGCCTTGGGAAGAAGCGATCGTAGAGATAGACGGCCTGGAAAGCGGATACTACGACCTGAATAAGTGGTGGATTGGACCTGATGCGTCCCTGACCCTAATAAATACCTCGGTCTATGGCTGGGAGCCGAATGTCTTTGCAGACAACACGCTGATCATCAGGGACAGCAACTACACAGCATCGACGGTGAACTCCGGCGATGCGCATTACGAGATAGTCCGCAGCACAGTCAACGTGCTATCAGCGTCCGAGCGCGTGACAATGATAATCACGGATTCCGTTATCACCGGAGATGTCATCGCCAACGACGATGCAGTGATCATATTGATCAACTGTGATGTGCGCGGAAGCGACTACGGTGATGGTCTGGTAGGCGGAAACGTGTTCGCCCGCGGTAACGGCAAGGTGATACTTCGTAACACGACTGTCGCCGGCGAAACAGTGGCACAGGATGGCGGCGAGATCACAACTGAGTGACCCGCCAACCACCATGCCGTTCCAGACTCGCTAACTGTCCAGTATCGTCGCCAGTTCAGCCATGTCAGACGCGGATAGCTGCCATTCTGCGGCACCGGCGTTCTGCTTCACCTGCTCGGCGTTGCTTGCCCCCGCGATTACAGAGCTGACCTCTTTGTGTCCCAGCAGCCATGCAAATGCCAGCTCGACCAGCGTCTTGTTGTTCTTACCAACGAACGCCTCAAGCCCTTCCAGGACATCGAAGTTTTTGTCAGTCAGGCGTCGTCCCTGCGCCCCGGGTGTTAAAGCCAGGCGTGTTCCCTCTGGAACCGGTTCACCTCGACGGTACTTGCCGGTCAGGAAGCCATGAGCCAGCGGGAAGTATGGCAGGATGCCCAGCCCGTAATGCGCGCATGCAGGGAGCACCTCTTTTTCGATGTCACGCACAAGCATCGAATACTCCGGCTGAGCGCTGACGAAGCGTGCCAGTCCATAGTGCTCGGAGGTCCACATGGCATCAGCCAGCCGCCAGCCATCGTAGTTTGAGCAACCTATGTATCGCACCTTGCCTGAACGTACAGCGTCATCCAGAGCCCGCATCGTCTCCTCGATGGGCGTCGACAGGTCCTGCCGATGAATCTGGTACAGGTCTATATAGTCGGTGCCCAGGCGCTTCAGAGAACCTTCCAGCGAATCCATGATGTGCTTGCGGGAGCCGCCTTTGCCGTGTGGTCCTTCAGCCCACAGCATCCCGAACTTGGTGGCGATGATGGCTTCGTCCCGCCGCCCCTTGAGCGCCTTGCCGAGATGCTCCTCAGACTCTCCATGTGTATATATGTTTGCCGTGTCAAACAGGTTTATTCCCTGGTCGAGTGCAGCATGAACCACGGTCTCGGACTTCTTTGCGTCGAGCCTCGCCCCAAAATTGTTCGTCCCGATCCCGATCTCGGAAACCTCAAGTCCTGATGCCCCCAAATGCCTGTATCGCATCCCGTCACCTCCGAATGGTCTATCCGTGCGTTGTAAGTTTTTTACTTTTCAGCTTCAAGCCGTCAGATTCTACGCTTGTACCTGCCCTGCGCTACTACACACCTGCCTCACCCGGTAACGGTCACGTTTTATCCGGTTCCGGGCATCCGTTTCCGTGTATCCCAGCATATTTACCTGTCTGAACTCACAAAAACAATCAAATTACGTTTGAACTGCATAGCGGCAAGGCGCAACGCGTACGCCGTATAAAGTCTTGGACGCAACCACGTCGTTGTCCGTACGACGAATTCTCGAAACGCCCAAACACTCACCTCGAACTGCTGTGTGCAGATTGAGGTGACAAGCACCGACCATATTTTTCACAGGAGTCCAACATGGCGACCGCAGCTATCCCCGGTTCAGAAACTACAGGCACGGGAGCAGCTCCCCGGGGGAAGAAGCAGAAGCTGTCCAGGGACATAATCGAACAGGCAGCGATCACAGTTGCGCGCTCTGAAGGTTTTAGCGCACTGTCCATTCGCAGCGTCGCCAAAGTGCTAGGTGTAGCACCAATGGCTCTGTACACCCATGTTAAGAACAAGGAAGAACTGGCAGAGCACGTTGCTGATGCGCTGCTGGGCAGCATTGACACGCGAACACTGGGCGCGTTGACATGGCAGGACCGCGTTCGCACGCTCCTGCGGGCTCACCGTGACCTGATTCTTAAGCACCCGGAAATTACGCCGTACGTTGCAGCCACATCTGCTCAGCCAGGCCCCGGTTCGACTCGGTACAGCAACGCCGTCACAGGCGTTCTAACACAGGCTGGATTTCAGGTTGAACCTGCGCAGGAGCTGTATTTCACTTTGATGACGTACAACTACGGCTCGGCCGTAACAGCGGCAGTCAGCACCGCTGCAACAAACAACCTGCTCAAGTACAACGAAGGCCTCAGCGTCATACTCGCAGCCTACGAAACCCGAATGACTCGTCCCGCCCTCGGCCTGGTCGAGTCAATGCGGGGCCGTCTGCGCTTCGGACGCAAATAGCCTTCGGTTCTCGTCCAATCCCACCGCCCTCCCGCTGCTAGACTGCCGCGTACGCGAAAATTCGTGCGCGGCAGTATGTATATACCGCCCTAAAACCGCAGAATTCACGGGAGACACGGTCATGCCGGTTCGTTCAAGCTCAGACTCTGACCACCACATGAAGAACCGGACGCCGCACGGCGAACGCGGCCAGTCATATCGTCCGGTTCGCATGGGAGGCAAGGGCGCAGTTGTTGCGAATCACCCGTTAGCCGCACAGGCAGGTTTACAAACCCTGATGCGCGGGGGAAACGCGGTGGACGCAGCCGTGACTGTCGGTTTCGCTCTCGGCCCCGCAGAACCGCAGGGATCGAGCATTGGTGGAGACGGCTTCGTCATGGTCCACATGCGTGACCGTAAGCTGGTGCAGGTAGCCAACGGCACCGGTGCAGCGCCACTTTCCGCTACACCAGATCGCTTTGGCAAAGGCATCCCCCAGACCCACGCAACTGCAATATCCGTTCCAGGCATCGTCGATGCCCTGCTGTCTGCGCATGAAAAGTACGGCATCCTCCCCCTGGCAACCTGTCTCGAACCGGCAATTGAGCTGTGCGAGGATGGAGTTCCGGTTTCACATTTCCAGGCCACTTCAGCAGCCAAATACAACGTGCTAATGACTGCACCAACGTCCGCTGCCGTGTTCGCCCCGAATGGTCGGCCTCTTAAACCGGGCGAGATACGGCGCAACCCTGACCTCGCACATACATACAGGCTGATTGCAGAACATGGTCGTGATGCGTTCTATAAGGGCGAGATCGCCCGTGAGATGGTCCGTTTCTCCGAGCAATCCGGCGGCCTTCTTTCGATGGAGGACTTCAAACGGCACCGGGTTCGGTGGGATGACCCCATTTCCACCACATATCGAGGCCGCACGGTCTACGAGGCTCCGCCAAACTCCACCGGCCACGTCCTGCTACAGGAACTGAACCTGTTTGAGCAGGTCGACCCGGCAAAGTATCCCTATCTGTCCGCCGAATCCATACACATGATGGTCGAGGCAAAAAGACTCGCCTTTGCCGATCGCGAGGCATACATCGCCGATCCGGAATTCGTGGATATTCCAATGGAAGGACTGCTGTCGAAAGAGTACGCAGCGAACAGGTTCGCCAACATCCATGCTGAACGCGCCATGCCTGAACCTGTACCCGGAGATGCCTGGGCGTTCCAGGACCGCGTACCAGACGAGACAAAACGCTTTTACAGGCGCGGCCAATCAGGTCAATCGCACCAGCCTGCGACTTCAGCCGGGAACGAAACTACACACTTCTGCGTGGTAGACCGCTGGGGCAACTCCGTCGGCGAGTTGCAGTCGATCCAGACAATGTTCGGTTCGTGCCTGATCGCCGGGTCAACCGGAATCCTCATGAACAACCGCATGACCTACTGGCACATAGATGAGAACCACATCAACCACCTGCGACCCGGCCAGCGCGTACGGCACACGATGAATCCAGTAATGGTTTTCTCCGCGCCTGCCGAGGTCGGAGGTGATCTTGAACTTGTTTGCGGTACACCCGGTGGCGATACGCAGGTTCAAACCAACCTGCAAGTAGTCACAGGCGTGTTTGACTACGGCCTTAACGTGGCCGAAGCTATCGAAGGCCCTCGCTGGACACACTTCCAGGCTCGGACAGATTCCACATATCCGCACGCGGAACGAGATGAGTTGAGCATTGAAGACCGGGTTCCTGGTGAAACAGTCGATCAGCTACGCTCGCGCGGCCACAACGTGAAAGTGGTCGGGGATTTTGAAGGCAACGGCAGTGAAGGCGCGATCAGGGTTCACCCCGAAAGCCGGTCGCTGATGGCTGCCTCAGACCCCAGAAGGGACGGAGACGCAGCGGTCTGGTAGGCCGACTGTGTTACGGCCCGGTCTGCTGCTCTTGATCAGAGTATGGCAACACGAATCCGGCGTTAGAGAACGCTTCGAGCAGTTCCGACCGCGCACTCGCTAGACGCTTATATGCCTCGGCCGGTATTGCGCACTCTGCAACCGTCTTGCAGTCGCCCGCGTAGTCAGCCTGAATCAGGTCAAGTTGCGTGCATGAGGTACGAATCGCAACGGAATACTGACCCGGAGGCAACTGGCCCAGGTTTGATGCAGCGCACGGTCCCGCAGTAAACGCCGTGTAGTTCCAATCGAAAGGGCTATCAGCAGCTTCCATCCGGCTGATCTGGTTGAGCATCCACGGGGTTATCTGGCTGGGAACTATCACGCTGGAACTCAGCAAACTGGCGTCTCGCAGAGATTCGGCATCAGAACGAGACTTGATGCTGCCTTTTGTTGTAGATACCCAGCTGGGCACAAGCAGAATCAACGGGATCGCTGCCACAGCGAGCACGATCAAGAGAACTGTCGCCATCGAAGGGTTTCTCAACTCCCTTCGAAAGCGAGCCAACTTCGTATTTTCCACCATGGTTGGTATTGGATGAGGTGTCAATTTGTCTCAGTGGGCTGGCTTTGCCCATTCGCGTGAAATAGTTTCTTTCTCAGAAGATACGACAGAGTACGGTTCAGTGTTTGCCAGAGTATCCAAAGTCAGGCCGATAATCGCACCTCAAAGCGATTGATTTTCATAGGCTGAGACCTAGTAAGGCGCAACCCGGAATTTTTCGACAACATCTTCGTTCAGTTCGAATCCGAGTCCCGGCCTGTCTGGAACGGTGACCGTTCCGTCATCATTAAGTTCCAGCATGGGTGTAAGCAGATCTGTAATCGCTTCGGACCGCGGGAACGCCATAGGAAACTCTATAAAAGGAGTAACCGGGCTGATCGCTGCGAACTGTATCTCAGCAGCCACCCCAACCACGTGGCACCACGCGTGCGGTATGCACAGCGCCCCGTGGCGATATGCGTCCTCTGCAATGTTCAGCATTTCGTGGATACCACCGCCGCGCACCGAACTCGGCTGCACCACGTCAACGCGGCCACGCCGCAGCAGGTCTGCGAACTCAAGCCTGCCTGAAAAACCCCAGTCACCGACCGCTATCCGAACATCCGTCGCATCCGCAAGCCGCGCGTACCCGTCGATATTGTCAGCCGGCAGCGGCGCCTCGATGAAGTACGGCCTGAACTGCTCAATAGCCCTGATCGTCTGCAACGCCTGTCCGACGTCACGCCAGCGACTCTGCACGTCGATCATCAGCTCGCGCTCATCACCAAGCACATCACGCGCCGCCTCTATGACCGCGATATCGGTCTTCAGGTCAACATTGCCAAACTGACCCGGCCATTCCTCGATCTTCACAGCCCGCGCCCCGGCATCCACTGCCATCTGCACGCGCTCACGGAGGTGCTTTATGTCATCGCCGGGCGGGTAGACGGTCAGGTACGGCGTGACAGTCGCAGGTGGCTCGGCGGGAGTCGCCGTTGTCATGAACGACCGCCATGCAATGCGATGCACAGGAACACCCATCGCCTTACCCGCTATGTCCCACAACGCCGTCTCCACTGCGCCCATCGCGCCGATCACGACGCCGTGCCGCCCGTACAGCCCCGTGGCGTTGTACATCTTCTGCCAGAGCCGTTGAACCTCACGCGGGTCTTCGCCTACCAGCAACGCCTTCAGACCCATTGAGTTCTCGACCACCGCCTGGATCACCAGCGAAGGGGCCTCGCACTGGCCGATGCCCGTGATTCCCTCGTCCGTATGTACACGTACAAGTGTGAAGTCATATCCGGCAGCGACGCCTGCATCCGACGCGCCAATGTTCCACGAAGCGACCGAGCCGTCTCCCGTGTCACGAAGCGCAATCACCTCGATGTCAGTGATCTTCAATGTTCAACCCCTCAACGTGATGGAATATGGAAGAATCTACCTGGATTCCGCCTTCTGTCGAAGGCTCCTGACGGCCCACGTTGCGTCCGGGTCCGTCATACGGACCGGTTTCACTCCATCCACAAAGCGAGCCTGCAGACGGTCATACTGGGCCCGTTCCTCTTCGCCGGGATAGGCCCATTCGTGCAGGTAACGGACACCGGTAATCTTGGCCTGCAGCATCTCTTTGGTACAGCCAAAACACGGGCGCATAGTGGTGTAGATCACGCTACCCTCACACTCGATACCGAACCGTGCGGCAGCCAGCACTGCGTTCTGCTCGGCGTGAACGCAGATACACAGGTCATATCCCGTACCCGAAGCGTAGCGTTCCGTGTGATTGCAACGGTCGCATCCACCTTCATCGCAGTTCGGCATGTCATAAGGCGTGCCGTTATACCCGGTAGAGACAATCCGGTGGTCTTTTACGATTACTGCGCCGATACGGTTGCCCTGGCAGTTCGCCCGTGCCCTGACAGCCATGGCGATGCCCATCATGTATTCATCGAAATTCGGCCGGGTGATATTCGTGTCAGACATGATTGGTGAACGATTCTCCAGTTCGGTTATCTTTCAGTCAACGCGGCTTGTTTGCCTCTGCTGGCTGATATCCTAGCCTGAGTTGGCCTGATTTACACGTTTCAGTAATCCTGATGCCGATACGCGGCAACTGCACACGGGCCACAAAACTGCACATGGCTACTGTACCCGTAAGAAAAACAGGACTCCCCGACGCCTCAGGTCGGTTTGGTCAATTCGGCGGAAAGTTCGTCCCCGAAACGCTGATGGCGGCGTTGACCGAGCTTGAGCAGGCGTATGAAACCGCTCGCGCAGACGCGGCTTTCTGGGACGAGTTGAACTCCCTGCTGGCTGACTACGTTGGACGGCCAACTCCCATCTACTTTGCTCGCAACCTCACGAAACAACTTGGCGGCCCGCAGATCTACATCAAGCGGGAAGACCTGTGCCACACGGGCGCGCACAAGATCAACAATGCGCTCGGCCAGATACTGCTTGCGAAGCAGCTTGGCAAAAAACGCATCGTCGCAGAGACAGGTGCGGGCCAGCATGGAGTCGCAACGGCGACCGTTTGTGCACAGATGGGCCTGGAATGCATCGTCTACATGGGCGAGGAAGACGTGAAGCGGCAGGCGCCGAACGTATATCGCATGAACGAGCTTGGTGCCGAAGTTGTGCCGGTCACCTCTGGCAGCCGCACGCTAAAAGACGCCATCAACGAGGCGATCCGAGACTGGGTGACGAACGTTGAGACGACGCATTACCTGATCGGCAGCGCGGTCGGACCGCACCCTTACCCAATGATCGTCCGGGATTTCCAGTCAATTATCGGTACCGAGGCTCGTCAGCAGTTCGTCGACAGGACGGGCGAGCTCCCTGACTACGTGATCGCATGCGTCGGAGGTGGCAGCAACGCCATCGGCATGTTCTCAGGCTTCGTCGATGACCCTTCCGTCATCCTCGTTGGCGTAGAGGCAGCGGGTGAAGGCCTTGAAGGCAAGCACGCCGCCACCATGAGCAAGGGAAGGCCCGGAGTCCTGCACGGAGCGATGAGCTACCTGCTGCAAGACCGCTGGGGCCAGATACTGGAAGCGCACAGCATCTCCGCCGGGCTGGACTACCCCGGCGTTGGCCCGGAACATTCCTATCTCAAAGAGACTGAACGCGCTCAGTACGTTGCGGTCACAGATGACGAAGCTCTCGAAGGGTTCAGGCTGCTCACGAGGACCGAGGGAATCATCCCGGCACTGGAGCCTTCGCACGCTATCGCCCACATTCAGAAGATGGCTCCGGGACTCTCGCCAGACCAGACCGTTCTTTTACTGCTGAGCGGTCGCGGCGACAAAGACCTCGATACGGTAGCCAGAGCCCGCGGCGTGAAGCTCTAACTCATCGACAACGGTGAAGGGTGTAGACATGGTCAAGAGAATATCAGACAACAGTGGATCGCCCGGTTCCGGTGCCGGTTCCGGTGAAGGTAAAAGCCTTCACCCGCGACGCATGCGGTTGAAGCATCTCCACCAGCACAACGGCATGAAGCGTGCTGAGATGGAAAACCTCTCACCAGACCAGTTGCCCCCGGCGTCTTCCAGCAACGCTGCCCGCCAGGTGCGTTCGCGTCTAGGAAATACCTTCCCTGTTAACTGGGTTGAGCTACACCGAGAGATTGAAGAGCAAAAAGGCGAGTAACCAATGACCTTCAAGAACATCCTCGTTCCACTGGATGGTTCCGAAACGTCTGAAAAAGTGCAGCGTTGGGTAACGCCGATGGCGGCAGACCTGAACGCTCAACTCATCCTGCTGTCGATAGTCCACAGCCCTGAACACAGTGGCCCGGAAGCCACCAAGAAGGCGGAACTATCAGCACACCACTATCTCGACAGCCAAGCCGAGCAAGCGCGAACACAGGGAGTCACGGTTAGTACCGTGGTCAAGACCGGCATTCCGGCTAAAACGATCCTGGAAACGGCCACCGAACTCAAAGCCGACATGATTGCAATGGCTACACACCGTGAAAGCGTTGTCGCACGCGGAATTCTTGGCAGCGTCACGGACCTCGTGCTGCGTAGTGCCGAGATTCCGGTTCTCGCACTCAACCCTGATGCCACGCAGGTGTCCGCTGGTTCGCCATCTACAATCATCGTTCCACTTGACGGTTCCAACCTGGCCGAAACTGCTGTGCCTGCCGCTTTGGACATAGCGGAAGCCACCGGGGCGCGGTTGCTCTTCATTCGTGCAATTCACCTGCCTGCGTTCGCAGTTTCAGGTCCGGGAGCCGAGTATTACGGAGTCGACTACGGCATCTCAACAGAGCGTGATAAGGCCACGGAATATCTTGCCCGGTTCGCCGCACAGGCAGAAGCAAAAGGGCTGAAAGCGGAGGTACACGCGGCCCTTGGCAACGCCGCTGCACGAATCCTTGAAGATACCCGCAACATACCTGACGCAATGATCGTCATCTGCTCCCACGGTCGCACGGGCTTCAAGCGCATGCTGATGGGAAGCGTTGCTGACAAGATCGTCCGGGCATCTCACCATCCTGTGCTGGTGCTTAAAAACCAGTAACGGTTCCGACTGTTCATTCGGCCATCGTGCGAAAACAACAAATTGCGCGCAACGGGGCAGCGTGTTAGTTTTCCGGCTCAACTTGATGTCACGCGGCATCGCAGACCAGCAGGAGCACCAACTCGAATGAACGCCAGCGGACCACTCGCAGGAATCCGAGTCATCGAGTTCGGCAACTTCATCGCCGGACCGTTTGCCGGGCAACTCCTTGCGGACATGGGTGCGGACGTAATAAAGATCGAACCGCCCACAGGTGACCCGTGGCGACACCAGAACCCGGTCGCTCCAAACGAGAGCCGCGTCTTTCTACCGCTCAACCGCGGCGTCCGAAGCGTATGCCTGGACCTCAAGAACCCCGCTGACCGCAATGCACTCGACAAAATAGTCGATTCAGCGGACGCGGTTATCTCCAACAACCGCCCCGACACCGCGGCAAAACTCGGTATCGACTACGAATCGCTCTCCGCTCGTAACCCGAAACTCGTCTACGTCGAAATCACGGCGTACGGACCCGAAGGCCCGCGTGCAGGCATGCCCGGCTTCGACATGATTATGCAGGGCTACTCCGGCGCAATGGCGAACGAAGGAAAACTCACTGATGACCAGCCAGACCCGGTGTGGTCATCGTCATATATCGACTTCTCTACGGCGTACGCTGCTGCCGGTGCGGTGATGGCCGGGCTCCTTGAACGTGGCCGAACCGGCAAAGGTCAGAAAGCCAGCACCAGCCTGCTGGCGAACGCCCTGGCAATGCAGACGATGCGGCTTGTACGTATCAACGAAATCCCCTCACCGGTACAGAAGTGGTATGACAACGAGCGACCAGCGCTAATAGTAGACGGAGCGGATTACACTCGCCTGCAAAGTGACTACCAGCGACTCCTCAGGCCGCTTGAATACCGCTGCTACTACCGCGCATTTCGCACGAAAGACGGCGGAATGGCACTGGGTACGCTGGCATTGCACGCACGCCTAAGGCTCCTGGACTTCCTTGGCCTCAAAGACCCACGCATGCAGGACCCGTCGTTCGATCTCGCTTCACCGGAAGCAGACAGGATTGGTCGTGAGCTAATCCAAACCATGGAGGCAATATTCGCGGAACGGACGACCGAAGAATGGTTCCGTGAACTGCGCGCCAACGACATCCCGTGCGAGCCAATCCGCTTCATCGAAGAACTCATCACTGATGAACAGGCACTGGCTAACAGCTACGTAATCGAACTAGATCACCCGGCCGGGTTCACGTACCGAACATCTGGCCCCGTGGTGCAGTTTTCGAACGGGATGCCCGAAATGCGACCTTCTCCGTCGCTTGGGCAGCACACGGTAGAAGTGCTCAGCGAACTCGGCATTTCGCTACCTGAACCGGACTAATTGCATACCGAATTTGCCAGCTGGATCCGCTGGATCCGCTGGATTCGGCTGACCCCACAGGGCATGTTCGGGTAGACACAGATACTTTCGTAATAAAGGTCAGATACGCTATATGCATGATCAGGCGAGCACTCACATGGTTGGAGCGTTCCCTGGCGTACTTCCCTGAGTGGACATTCAAAGGCACGCCAGAACACGTTGGCTTGCCTTACGAAAACCTGTGGCTTGAAACTGATCTGGGCAACACGATCCACGGCTGGTGGATGCCCGGCCCGGCAGACAGGCCTGCCCCTGCCGACGGACGCCCCACCTGGGTCTACCTGCATGGCAGCGGCGGTAACATCAGCGGACGGCTGGACGGCTACCGCGCCATTCATCAACGGTTCGGCGCGAACATCCTCGCTATCGACTATTCAGGGTTTGGCCGAAGCCACGGAACTCCATCGGAAGATGACACCTACGCAGACGCTCATGCCGCTGTTGTAGAAGCAATCCGCAGGCATCACGCGCAAGATGCGAGTCCCGGCCCACTGGTGTACATGGGCGTCTCGATGGGTGCGGCCGTAGCAGCGCGGGTAGCTGTCGACAAAAAGCCTGATGCGCTCCTGTTGGAATCACCGCCGACATCGTTCCCTGAACTGGCACCAATCCAGTATCCGTGGACGCGTATGCTTCCTCTCTCAAAGCTTCTACGGTTCCGTTACGAGACAACTCATCACCTGTCTTCGCTGAATGTCCCGACACTCGTGATTCACGGTGACGAGGATGAGATAGTTCCGATAAGGTACGCCCGATCCGTATTCGCATCTGCGAACGATCCGAAGGAAATGTACATCGTACGGGGCGGCACTCACGATCGGCCTGACCTCGTTGACCCGGACAGCTACTACGATGTCATACAACGCTTCATAGAGAAGCACCGGTCACAGTCCCGCAATAGTGTCGGCGAGCATCTCGCAGCCGATTGACCAGCGCCTTCAGCCATTCGTGCTGGGCACGAAGACACGCGGCAGCCGACCGGGGACGCGAACACTAGAAATTAGACGCGGTGGCGTAATCTGCCGCCCCGTTTCCGGCTGACGTGATGGCGCATCGATGTAGCCCGGCCGGGGAGGACGCTTCAGCCCAAAACTTGGCGAGGGACCCGCGGGACGAAACTGGTCCAGCATGGACAACGTCACCGGGTTCAGGCGTTGACCAGATCGCCGTTGTTCAGCCAGGGTATCCATGGCATGCTCACTCAACCCGGAACGCGGTCGCATCTGCTCTGGATACAGTCGCAGGCAATCTCGCTGGCTTACCAACGCTGGCCTGAACGCTGCTTTCGGGCACATGTACGCATACGGGCACATGTATGCGATGCACAGTGACGTCTCACCAGAAAGCGGTGAGCCTGACGTCGCCAAACCCAAGCGTTGGAGCGCGTCATACTGGACGCGACGTTGTTTTCGCGCTCGTCTCAGCTTCCAACTTTCAGGGATTTTCGGCACGCTGTCACTTCCGCACATCACGTTACGGTCAACACATCGCATCCCGGGAATGCGCCGGGAATGGACTGACAGGAACAATTTCTCACATCCCGACCTGAACTGCCCTCGGAAATGGCAGCACAGAGGGATGATGTGTGCACAATCAGCGTTCGGTTTGGTCGCCACCGTTCACATTGATCGCCTGTCCTGTCACATACGACGAGCGAGGGCTGGCGAGAAATCCGATCAGCTCTGCGACCTCGTTGTCGCTACCGGCACGGTGCATGGGTATCGACTTGATGCGGGCATCCCACGCCTCCGGTTTCATATTGTCCAGTCGCGCCGTGCCGATTAGTCCCGGACACACCGAGTTCGCCGTGATTCCAAGCGGTGCCAGTTCCTTCGCCAGGGCTTGCGTGAAGCCGTCCACCGCGAAATTGGCAGCGGAGTAAGCCGCCGTGTTCGCTCTCCCGCTTTTGCCGACGATCGACGACAGGTTGATGATCCTGCCGCCTTCGCCCTGCTTGACCATCTGCGCGGCCGCTGCCCGCGAACACATAAACGTACCACCGAGTTTCACATCTATAACGCGCTTGAAAACGTCCGGGTCAACTTCCAGCACTGGCATGCGATCACGCCCGTAAGGTGCTGCAGCGTTGTTGACGATGACATCCAGACGACCGAATTCTGCGACAGCACGGTCAACCATCGATTGCACTTGACCGGCGTCAGACACATCGACAACCAGTGGCAAAGCACGTGAGCCTACGGCACGTATCTCGTCGGCAACGGATTCGATATCGCGCCACCCAACTGACTTCTCATCATCCGGGAATGTCGCAGGGTCACGCCCGGTGCCAGTTATCACGACATCAGCGCCCATCTCTGCCAATACCAGTGCTGATGCACGGCCAATGCCACGCCTCCGCCCTGCACCGGTCACTATCGCAACCTTGCCAGCAAGTTCTTTTGCCCGTGGCACGTTGCCATGTTCGCTGCTCGCCATGAAACTCACCTCGCTAAATCAAGCTGGAAGAAATCGCAGGATCAAGAATCCAATGCGGAAAGATAACAGGTGAGAAAAAACGGCGTCAGAGCACGGCTGCCAGAACACCGTGCAGAGAGTTACGGGCGCGTTGACAGCGTGGCATCGACAGAGATCGGCTGCCAGCCGCTACCAGTCACAAGGCGCCAGGTGTAAATGTGAATTTGCGTTCCTGCAGGGTGGTTTGACAGGAACAGAATGAAATCTGCCTCGCTCCGAATCGGTGTCGTGTCTATCTGCACGATCACGTCACCGGGGAGCAGGCCGCCAGCAGATGCTGGAGTACCATCTCCCACCTGCTGCACAACATATCCGCCCGTAATCGGCAACCCCAACCCGGCTGCTTCAGGTTGCAGCATGGACCTGCCACCAATACCCAGGTAACCGGGAGCGGGAATAGGTCCTTCAGCTATTAGATCATCGGCAACCGCCAGTGCATCGTTGGCATTGATAGCGAAACCGATTCGGTCACCTGCGCTCAGCTTGGCGGTGTTCATTCCGATCACTTCGCCACGGGTATTGATGAGCGGACCACCGCTGTTGCCGGGATTTATCGCGGCATCGGTCTGGATAAGCCCGGTCAGATCAGGCCCCCCGTTATTGGCGAGCGTCCGATTCAATGCGGAAATCACGCCCTTGCTCACGGTAGGCGGGCCCAGGAGGCCAAGCGCAAAACCTATCGCGACGACATCATCACCAACTTCCAATTCGGCGGCATCTCCAAACGTGGCCGGTTGCAGACCATCGAAAGCAGTAACAGAAATAAGTGCTATGTCCCGGTCAGTATTCCCTCGGTACAGGCGCGCCGAAACCACGGAGGCGTCTGACTTGGTAACGCTGATGGACAACGCATTCTCTACAACGTGCCAGTTGGTCAGGATCATGCCCTCATCGTCAAACACAATCCCGGTTCCTGATGCTGGACCCGCAGGAGTATCCACCGAAACACGCACTACAGAATCTTCCATCAACCGCGCTATCTCGGTAGTGGTCAAGGGAACATCTGGTGTCGGAACCGGAGTTGGTGATACCGGCGTACTGGTTACCGACGGCGTGGGCGACAGGGCCGTGGGAGTGCCAGAGACAGGTGTAGCTGTCGCAATAGCCGAAGGGAAAACTATCGCTGTAGGAGTAGGTGGAAAAGTTACCGCGGTCGGGGTTGGAGGAAACGTAATCGCGGTTGGAGTCGGAGGGAAAACCACTGCGGTCGGAGTTGGAGGAAACGTGATTGCCGTTGGAGTCGGCACGTTACTTGTGCATGCGCCAAGCATCATCAGCACTGACAGCACCAGTGCAAAACTAAACCCGGACCTGGGATTCCTCAATCCTGTGATCTTGAAATTCATGTTGCGGGACATATCGAGGCCGTGCAAACCCATCCACCGTGGTTGGCGTATTTTGCACTGGAACTGTCAAGACTTTATATGCCTCTGAGCAATTCCGCAGATTCCGGCGAAATTAACCGCTGTATAAAAAAAGTTCTACAATCCGTCACTCACGGGTGAAGTGTGACAGGTTCCAACCCTGGCACCAGCGCAACCGCCCACCTGCTACCGGGTTACCTTCAATCCTGCACGATTCCGAACCGGCAACTTTTGTATTCCAGTGATCGACGATTGACAGAAAGAGACGTCCTGCCCTGAGCTTCCTGGATTTCATAAAGAGCCGAGGCCGAGGCGATTCCCGGCTTCTCGCAGGATCGTTCATAGCAATCTTCATCGCGGCAATGGTCGTCTCGGGCGGCCCTGTGTATCTGCGTGCGCTTGAAAAGATCGGCGTTACCGACGCAGTTGCTGGCATGGGCGCCTACAACAAGAACGTCATAATCAACTCAAACTGGGTTCCTCTGGAAGCGGTGGCGGCAAACGAGGCCACAGCGTCCGTAGACAACCTCGCCCGGCAATACATTGGGGGGTACTACGATTCCAGTTCGTTCCGTATCAAGTCCAGGGGGCATTTCTGGAACTTCATTGACCTTCCGCCTCTAACTGCCCCCCTGTCATCCCGCGCCTTCTTCCAGACAATGACCGGGCTGCAAGAACAGGTCACCTACCTCGAAGGCGGGCCACCTTCAAACAAGGTAGACATAGCTCCGAATGGCACGCGCACCGTTGAAGCTGCAATCAACTATGCAAGGGTGACGCGAAAGCATGGTGAAAACGAGATAACGCTGCATGTTGGGGATGTGATCCATGCTGTTTCCGAACCGCGCGGGGTCGGCACAATCAACGTCAAGATTACCGGCATCTTCAAGGCCAACGATGAGCGTTCCCCATTCTGGCTCGGCTATCCCACTGCAATTCTGACGCCATCACCGCCAATCGAATTCGGAGGGCGTGACCTTCCGCTGATTCTCCACGTGAACTGGGATGCCATTACACAGGGAGTGGCACCCGCTAATGCCGGGTTGCCTGCTGATTTCAACTGGGTCTACTTCACGAACGCTGAAAAACTCAGCAACGCCCCTGCTGGGGACATGCTGCAGCGCATAACCAGCCTGGAAGACGACGTTGCCAAGAAAATCGTCCGGCCGAGTGTAATCACATCCATCGATCCCACTTTCAAGCGGCTTACAGAGAAGATCACGTTCGTCCGCATACCCATGTTCCTGATCGCCGCGTTGACCATCGTGATCGTCATCTACTACCTGTTCCTCGTTTCAGGGTTACTTTCGACAAGACGCGGCCCGGAAACCGTCATGCTACGCAGCCGTGGGCTAAGCGTCCTGCAAATTCTTCGTTTTGAAGCACTGGAGGGGTTGCTGCTGATTGGCTTTCCTGTCCTGGTAGCCCCACTGGTAGCCGCCGCCGCTGTCTGGGCGATGGGCATGCTCCCGGTCTTTGACCAGGTCACCAACGGAGAACCGCTCAGTGTGGAATTAACCTGGAAGGCATGGGCATATTCGGCAGGAACCGGTGTCGCCGTGCTCGTGGTCATACTCGGACCGGTTCTACTCGCTGCCAAGAGCGGTATCGTCGCCGACCGCGCTTCGAAATCCCGCCCTGACACCCCCCCGTTGTTCCAACGCTACTACCTTGATGCACTGTTCCTGGTACTCGGGGGATTGGTCTGGTGGGAGCTCAACTCACGTGGGTCAGTCGTATCCGCTTCACGAGACGGCGGACGCTCTGCTGATTCGACGCTCTTGTTCGCTCCGGCAATATTCCTCATCGTCATCGCACTGGTATTCCTGCGAATCTTCCCCCTGGTTGCCAAGACGGTATCCATAATCGCAGGCCGGTCCGGTTCAGCTTCCATTTCCATGGGTTTCTGGAGACTGGGACGCAGGCCTTACTGGTATTCATGGCCCATCATCCTGCTTGTGCTCGCAGGGGGACTGGGAGTGCTGGCCGGGACGCTTGCATCAACGCTCGAACGAAGCAGCCGGGAGCAGGTGCTTTACGAAACTGGCGGTGATTTGCATGTAACACCTTCCGGCATCAGCAATTCAGTAACTTCAGCAGACATCACCGAGGTCGAAGCTATTGAGGGTGTAAACCTCGCTTCGTTGGCATTGAGATCCACCGCTACACTCGGAACGACGAACTCTGGCCCTGACTTCGAACTGCTTGCTGTGGACGCTCTCAAGTTTCCGCAGATCGGCTGGTTCCGGGATGATTTCGCTGAAGATGACGTCAGTACGTTGCTCGGCCGCGTCAACGTACCAGTAAAACCGGAACCCATACTGATACCTGCTGGAACGACACAGCTGACGATATGGGCAAAGCAAGACCCCTACGTTACTGACCACTTCCTGTGGTTGATCCTTCGCGGATCGACCGGCCGAACGGTCACCGCCACGATGGGCCAGATTGGTGATACATGGGGGATGCAATCTGTAGATGTACCGACAAACCTGACTGAACCCATAGAGCTCATTTCCATCCAGACCTTTATGCAGGCAGGCGGCGACGGCGGCACCCCAACACAGATACACCTGGATGACCTGACGGCAATTGGGCCAGGGTTTGCAGACACGGTTATCTCGTTCGATGACGCTGAACTCTGGACTGGACTCCCAACGTCAAACGGATTGGACACCGTATATTTGATCACCCCGGAAGCACCCGGCATTGGCCAGCCGGGAACCAACACTGCAATCATCACAATGGATCGCGGAACCAACAGCGGTGTCCGCGGCGTGTACCGAACTGCTACCGGTGGCCCTCTCCCTGTAATTGCGAGCGACTCGTTCCTTACAACGACAAACTCACAGGTTGGAGTTCCGTTTGTTGCCAACATTGGCGGCGGCTTCGTGCCGCTGGTCGTCATAGACTCGCTCCGCTATTTTCCCACCCTGGATTCACAGCGTGACCCGTTCGTTGTGGCTGACATCAGTTCGCTACTTGCGTTCATCGAACTTCGCGGCCTGCGATCTCTTGGTGCGAACGAAATGTTCGTGTCCATCGACACATCCAGGCATGTTGAGATAAAGAACGAGGTACGAGGTATCTTCCGATCAGGGATGATCATTGACCGGGAAGAGATGCTGAACAACACCACCGTTGACCCACTGGCGGTCGCTGGCTGGCGCGGCATGGGCGTCGTTGCCCTTATCCTCACCGGCATTGCCACGGTCCTCGGATACGTCACCTACCTTTCCGCTCACGCACGAAGCACGGAACATGACTCCGCCTACATGCAGGCCATTGGACTTTCACGCGGCGAATTCCTGCGAATCGTGATGATCGAACATGGCTTGATAGGGCTAGTTGGAATAGTGCTCGGTGTGGTCACAGGCATTGGGATCAGCCGAATCGCTATGCAATCAATGGCATTCACCGAAACAGGTGACAGGCTTCTGCCACCGTTCATACTCCAGATCAACTGGTTCCCCGTTGGCATCATCCTCGGCATTGCAATTCTCACAGCAGTGCTGGTGCTTGGTGCGCTGCTCCGTGCGTACCCACGGCTACCGTTGCACATCCTGATCCGGACAAGGGACTAGGCGTTGCTAGCAGCATCGTTACTTCTCGTCGCCCGTAGAACAGCCGCCCATGCAAGGTTGCTCTCCGCCGTTGTCATCGGCGTCGTACTGGCTGTGACGGTGATGGCCAGTGCCGCCATCTACTTCGACTCGCTCAGAAATCTCGCGCTGGATCGTTCACTGAACAGTGCTGATCAACAAGGGCTTGACCTGGAGATACAGGCCGGCATCGTTCCGATCACGCATGAAAAACAGGACCGCGTTTTGCAGACCATGCAGGACAGCATTGTTGAGCGCCTGAAACCGTTCTTGAATGATGAGCAACACGCGTTCAAGACGTGGACATTCCTGCTCGACGAGACGTTGCCCCAGGTTATGTCAGGAGAATGCCCGTGCCGTGCAACAAATACGGCTCCGCAACCGGAGGATGACGCTGCGGCGGGGACAATTGCCTGTGACTGTCAGCGCATGTCTTTCGTGACGGTGCCTGACCCGGACCAGAACCTGACGTTCATCGCTGGAGGGTTCCCCTCGCCCGCACTGAACCTGCCTCCTGAAGGCGGGGAGTACGTGGTCGATGCAGCGATCGACTCAGATACAGCGGATCTGTTTGGTTTGACCATTGGCAGTGATCTGCACGGCAAGATCTTCTGGAATGACGTGCACTCCAAAGTGACCGCCCGCGTTGTAGGAATCTACCAGCGCACTGACCCGGACTTGCCGCTGTGGCGCATATATGACGACACCTTCTCAAACAAGGGCCTTGCGCTGGAGTTCGCACGCTTCGTAGTCTCCGATGAATCGATAATCGACGGCATCGCACACTACTTCCCCGGCATGGGCGCTGACTTTGCATGGATCCTTGATGTCAACCCGTCATCTATCGACGCCTCGCAGACCACGCAACTTCGCGACACGATCAATCTGACCAGCAACGAGTTGAGGGCCATTGTCGACAACTTTGTCATCGACACCAAGCTTGGCGACGTCCTCGAGCAGTTCGAGTCCGACCTCTTCTTCAACAAACTACCAATGTTCGTTGTGCTCATCCTGATCGTACTGGTGGTGCTGTATTACGTTGTCACGCTGGCATCCTTGCTTGTCGAAGCGCAACGCACTGAAGTAGCTCTCCTGCGTTCCCGCGGCGCAACGTCTCGCCAGATACTCGCAGTATTCGTCATTGAGGCGGCAGTGTTGGTTGGGCTGGCGGTGATAATCGGCCCGTTGCTTGCAATGGTCGGCGTGTCGGCTATCGGAACCGTGCCTTTCTATGCAGACCTCAACGCAGGACACGCCTTACCCGTCAGGATTACATTCGGCGCATACCAGCTCGCACTCATCGGCGGAGCGCTCAGTATGCTGGCGCTATTCATCCCCGCCATACGCGCCACCCGCCTTGGACTGCTCACCGACAAACGTTCCCGCGCAAGACCGCCACGGCTCGCTTTCATACAGCGCTATTACCTTGACCTCGGCATCCTGGGCGTGGTCATGTTCTTGTTCTGGCAACTCACACGGCAGGGTTCGTTCATTGCCACCGATGTGTTTGGTGACGAAAGCGTCAACAACCTGGTGCTGGCTGTACCGGCAATGTTCCTCGTCGCAGCAGGCGTGGTTCTGTTGCGCGTGTTCCCGGCTGTCATGAACCTGACGGGCCGGGTGATGTCATCCTCGATAGGTAGCCGTATCATCCCCCCTTCAGTCGTACTTAGCATCTGGCAGATGGCTCGTAGCCCTGCAAGCCATGCACGCCTTTCGTTGCTGCTCATCCTCACGTCTGGCCTCGGCGTTTTTGCCGCAAGTTTCGCCACTACGCTTGAACGAAGTGCAACCGAACAGGTACTGCAAGATACGGGTGCGGACCTGCGCGTCCCGTCCATCACGTCAATTGTTGGCGGCCCCAGTTTCCGGACTGCAGACAGGATGGAACAGGTTGAAGGGGTGGTTGCCGCTTCCAGCGTCTATCGCCAATCTGGCAGCGTCTCTTACGGCACCACAAATGAATCATTTACCCTGCTCGGAATTGAATCAGAGACATTCCCTTCCGTTGCATGGTTCCGTGATGATTTCATTGAATCTGGATCCATTGACAGCGTGTTAGAACCCATTGAAATTGGCGGACGAGGCGGCATCCTACTGCCCGATGACTCATTCTGGATCACCGCTCTAATCAAACCTCTGAGCCGCCAGCAAGACACGTACGTGATCGCAAGGCTCAGTGATGCAAACGACCGGTATTACACAGTCGCCCTTGGTCTCCTTCTGCCGGAAGCGCTTGATAGCAACCGCTTCACATGCAGCGACCCAGACCCTTCAGTTACTCCGGGCTGGTGCAGAGTTGGTGCTCGCTTGGCACCACTTCCCCTCGGCAGGAACCGCCCCCTGCTCTTTGAAAGCCCTGTGCGGCTTCATTCCATCGGCATCGTAGATTTCGGCAACGGCGCTCCGCCAGGAGCTGTTGATATTGACGATATCGCAGTCCTCACAGAGGACGAGACGCAACTGAAAATTGTCGAAGAGTTCGATGATCTTTCACGCTGGCGCACGCTTGAGCCATCCGCCGAATCTCTCGGTGACACTTTTAGCGTGGCAACTGATGACACCGGCAACCAGTTACCCGGAATTGCCCGGTTCCGCTGGACAGGAGCCGCTGCCCGGGAGCTACGTGGCATAGCCGTAGGCTGGGATGAACCGGTCATGCCCGCGCTCGCCAGTAACACATTCATGGATAAGTTCGGCGTAGAAACAGGAGATCCGGTCCTCGTCGGCGTGGGATCAGCCAGGATTCGTATCAAAATTGCTGGTCAGATAAAACTGTTCCCGACGCTTAACGGTGACACAAAACCCTTCCTGATTGCAGATCTCGACGCAGTGCACGCCGCCCTCAACCTTGCGCAGTTGACCGGTGAGGTACAGCCGAACGAAGTCTGGTTGCGCACAGTAACGGGAGACGAGGCAGAAGCCACGCGAACCGGGTTTGTCTTCAACTCTCCGCCAGTAGACCCGGTTGCTGCCCTCGTCGATGCTGAAACGGCTCGCATGGATCTACGCTCAGGTCGAATCATCGACAGGTCTGCCCAAATGTCCACGGTAGCCGTTGATCCGCTGGTTTCGGCTGGCTGGCAGGCACTCCTCGGTATATCGTTCCTCACAGTGCTGATCGTTAGCGCCATCGGCTTCCTGGTACATGTGCGCATCTCATTCACCAACCGCCGCGGGGAGTTCGCCCTGCTCAGGACGATGGGCCTTTCGATGCCTCAGTTGCTGGTGCTGGTGCTGCTTGAGCAAATCATCGTCATCGGAGTAGCGGTCGGCATCGGATTGTTCATGGGAACGAGACTGGGCGACACCATCATCCCGTTCCTTGCCAACTCCGGCGAAGACAAGACGCTTGTGCCACCAATGGTTCTGCAGATCGACTGGACAGGATTCAGCATCACCTTCGGGCTGCTCGCTGTCGTCTTCTCAGCGGTTATTATCACTATCCTGTTGTCCGTCTACCGAATGTCAATCCACCGCGTTATGCGCATGGGAGAGGGATGAGCCAGGAAATGCGAATCCACAGGGCTGAAACAGCGGTTAGAACAGGCGATTGCAAATGACAAATCCCGGGAACGATCCATACCTGGTCTGTAGCGGGCTATTCAAGATCTACAAAGTGGCAGACCTTGAAGTAGTCGCCCTCCGCGGGCTTGAGCTTTCGGTAGATCGCGGCGAAGTGATCGCAGTGGTCGGGGCATCCGGTTCTGGAAAGTCCACAATGCTGAACATCCTTGCCGGTTACGATACGCCGTCTGCCGGCACGGTTCACGTAGGCAAGTTCGACCTGCTACAGATGACCAACAAAGAGGTTGTGGAGTACCGCAGGCAAGAAGTCGGGTTCGTCTGGCAGGAAACATCACGAAACCTGTTCCCGTACCTCACGGCATACGAAAATGTCGAACTTCCCATGCTGTTGACAGGAGTTCCAAGCAAGGAACGGGAGCAACGTTCATCTGAACTGCTGGAGATTGTCGGCCTGGGCCACAGGCGGGATCACAAACCCGGTCAGCTTTCCGGTGGTGAACAGCAACGCGTAGCCATTGCGGTAGCACTGGCGAACCGTCCGCCGCTGTTACTGGCAGACGAGCCAACGGGAGAGCTTGATGACGAGACAGCCTCGGAAGTCCTTGCGCTCCTCAACAATGTGAACAGCGAACTTGGCACGACCATCGTCATCGTGACGCATGACCCGGCAATCTCAACAAGCGTCGGCCGCGCAGTCGCTATACGTGATGGCAAAACAAGCACCGAGACAACCCGGATCGTATCGTTCGAACGCAAGATTGGCGGAGAAGCATCTGAGACCGAGGAATTCCTCATCGTGGACTCCAGCGGCTCGGTGCAGATACCGCGTGACGTCCTGGATCAACTCGCAATCCACCGCCGGGTACGGCTCGGCGTTAGTGATGGGAAGGTGACTCTTGAGTCAGGTGAGTAACCCGTCGGCAACAGCCGTTACCGAAGCACGCAGCACCACAGCGCCGTTGATCGAAGTCAAGAGTGCAAGCAGAGCGTTCAAACTCGGTAATGAGGATGTGTACGCCGTAAAGAACGTCTCGATGAACATTCATCGACAGAGCTTCGTGACGCTCGTCGGCCGTTCAGGCTCAGGCAAAACCACCCTGCTTAACATGCTCGCAGGACTTGACCACCCGACAGAGGGCCAGATCCTTTTCGAAGGCAAGGACATGGCTACCCTGAGCGAAAAAGAGGTCATCCAGATGCGACGCAAACGCATCGGAGTCGTCTTCCAGTCGTTCGCCCTGCTGCCACTGCTCTCCGCCTACGAAAACGTGGAGCTACCACTTCGCATCGCAGGACTGAGTGCCCGTGAGCGTTCTCAGCGCACGGAGGAAGCACTGGAGATGGTTGGCCTGACCCGCCGGGCCAAGCACCGGCCATTTGAGCTGTCAGGCGGTGAACAGCAACGCATCTCTATCGCACGGGCTGTCGGTATCAAGCCTGACATCATCCTTGCCGACGAGCCAACAGGTGAACTGGACTCGTCGAACGCCGGACACATCTTCGGGTTGTTCCAGGAAATGTCACACGATCGCGGCATGACAATCGTCGCAACAACGCACGACCGTACGCTGCTGGATATGGCCGACCACATCTACGAGATTTCAGACGGAGTGCTGGCGCCACGTGCAGCTGGCGGCCATGAGCACGATGCCCTTTTCAAGAAGCCAACTGGCCACTGAGCTACGCTCTGCGCCACGCCCTGTTACGTGATTCCGTGGCACGGGCAAGTGCTTCCTCCACAGTGTCAGCCATAACAGTGATGTGTCCCATCTTGCGGCCAACCCGCGCCTCGGATTTCCCGTACAGGTGCAGGCTCGCCCCCGGCACGCTCAACGCGCCAGACCAGTCAGGCTTGTTCGCAGTGTCAACCCACACCTCGCCCAGCAAGTTCACCATCACAGATGGCTGTTGCATCTCGACCGAGCCGAGCGGCAATCCGCACAACACGCGCACCAGCTGCTCGTACTGCGACGTGTGACACGCTTCGATTGTGTAGTGACCTGAGTTGTGAGGCCGCGGCGCCAGTTCATTCACCAGGAGTTCATCATCCTGCGTGAGGAACATTTCAATTGCGATCAGCCCGACCACATCCAGCGACTCCGCCACAGCTATCGCAAGGTCACTAGCTCGCTCAGTGATGTGCGGAGCAACCCGCGCCGGGACTATTGACGTGTCCAGGATGCTGTTGGAGTGGATATTTTCCGAAGCAGGGAACGTTCGAACATTGCCGGAGCCGTCACGCGCACAAACAACCGACATCTCCAGCTTGAACGGCACGAACCTCTCAAGGATCAATGCCGGGCTACGACCCTCAAGCTGCCGGTAAGCCTCACCACCGTCAGCGGTCTTGATGACCACCTGGCCCTTGCCGTCATAGCCGGACGTGGCGGTCTTGAGCACCCACGGCCCGCTGATCTCCTTCAGCCCGGCCATGTAGTCCGACTCAGAGGTGACAGCACGATAGTCCGCCGTCGGCAACCCGTTGCGCCGGAGCGCGCCTTTTTCCATCACGCGGTTCTGCGTAGTTCGTAAGACACTGCCTGACGGCATCAACGGAGTCAGTTCACCCGCTGCTTCTGCGGCATCAGCGTCCGCATTCTCAAATTCATAGGTGAGCACGTCTGACATGCGTGCAAGTTCACGCGCCGCATCACGATCAGCGTACGGAGCGACCACGACGCGGTCCGCGACCTGCGCTGCCGGTGAGTCTTCTGCCGGGTCCAGCACAGCGATGCGGTATCCCATCTGGCGCGCTGCAATGGCCGTCATACGGCCAAGTTGACCACCACCGATTATCCCGATCACTGAACCGGGTTCCAGCGGCTCATCACCGCGAAAAGGATCTGCTGCCACTTCAGCCCTCTACCTCGCTGCTGGCGCGCACTTCTGCGGCCGCTTTTTCCCGACGTTCGGTAAGTCGCTGTTGAATCTCCGGCCGCTTGATGCCGACAATCTGTGCCGCCAGCAAACCAGCATTTGTCGCCCCGGGAATTCCTATGGCAACAGTCGCAACCGGAACCCCGCGGGGCATCTGGACGATAGATAGCAGTGCGTCCATTCCGTTTAGCGGTGTGGCATTGACCGGCACGCCGATCACGGGAAGCACCGTCTTTGCCGCGACCATACCCGGCAGATGAGCGGCGCCACCGGCTCCGGCGATAATCACCTCGATGCCACGCCCTGCCGCCTGTTCGGCAAACCTGAACATGTCGTCTGGCGTACGGTGTGCGGAGATGATCCTGATCTCGTAAGGAACT
The DNA here is from genome assembly GCA_030831265.1 of Chloroflexota bacterium. GTDB lineage: Bacteria > Chloroflexota > Dehalococcoidia > Lucifugimonadales > Lucifugimonadaceae > JAJCYX01. The sequence continues at coordinate 4,941 of JAURLM010000039.1, read as the reverse complement.
CCCAGTTCCTTCAGCACATCAGCACCGCGCTGCATCGTTTCGAGGTCAGACCTGCTGCCCATGATGATGGAAACTATCGGGTTCGCCATCTGTCGCTCCTGGAATTTCTTGCCCGGGCTGAAATCTAATACTTGTTCTGACTGAACAGAAAAGACGAACACCGCCCGCAGCAAACGGTAATATCGCCTGTGAAGTTTAAACACTGTGGCGTGGGCGCGCCCGGTCCGACACTCGAATCAGGAATACTGGTTCGTTTACGGCTGACCGTCCACAGGTGAAAGATTGACCTTGCCATACGTTGAGCACAATGGAAACTGCACGTTCTACTCTCGCATAGACGCATCGGCGTCGCGAGAATCTTCCGCTCTACCAATCATCGTTCATCACGGCATGGCGCAGTGGGGGGAAGACTGGGCGAAAGCGGGTTGGCTCGATGTTTTTGGCGACCGCCCGATTTACGCGCTGGACGCACTGGGACATGGCCGTTCCGACCGGCCGACAAATCGCGCCGACTACAGCATGGAGAACCGCGCCGCTACCGTGCTCAAGATTGCGGACGCAGAAAACATTGAGAGGTTCGTCTTCTTCGGCTTCTCAATGGGAGGTCGAGTCGGCTTTGAATTGGCGGTCAACGCACCCTCACGGGTAGAACGGTTGATTGTGGGTGGGATGCACGGGATGGCACCGGCGATAGACAGGAGAAATCTCGAACGGCGTATCGCTGTGCTCCGTTCCGACAAATGGCGTATGGTCGAGCGAGCCGTTGGTGCTCGCGCCGGTGACGGCAGAAACAATGACCAGGATTCGCTGGCACTGTCCACAGAAGCGGTGCTGGACTGGCCCGGCGCAGAGGCTAGCTTGCCCGGTTTCGAGATGCCGGTGCTACTTTACTGCGGTCAGCAGGACAGCATACTTGAGTTTGCTAAGTCCACCGCCGCCTTGCTTCCAAGTCACATTTTTGCAGAACTCCCCGGCATCGGACATGCTGCCTCTTTCTACTCGTCAGAAGAAGCACGTCAACAAGTGCAGGCATTTCTCGCACTCAATCCGTCCTCCTGAGCCTTCCATCTGACCTGACGATTGTTAGAATCCGTTTCTGCCGCAACTATTTCCAGTTTTTTCCTTGGCCCAGGTGACGACGCGGCGCGTCATAGCTGTGCCATCTCAACAGGTATCCGGGTGAGGCTCTCCAGCACATGACTCAGCAGAAAGACGAAACGGCATACAGCAGGGCGATGGTAGTGGTTGCACATCCTGATGACGCCGAATTCGGTTGCTCAGGAACAGTGGCGAAGTGGTGCAGGCTCGGCTGGGAAGTCGTCTACGTCCTGTGCACAGACGGCTCGAAGGGCACGGACGACCGCAATATCAGCAGCGAGAAACTTGTTGAAATTCGCAAACAGGAACAGATCGATGCAGGCAAGGTGCTCGGCCTGAAGACGGTCGAATTCCTGGGATACCCGGATGGTTACCTTGAGCCATCGCTGGACCTGCGACGAGACATTTCCCGCGAGATTCGCCGCCATAGGCCGGACATCCTCATCACGACCAACCCGCGCCGGGATCTGCTTGGTTCCGGGTACATTGGCCACCCGGACCACTTCGCAGCCGGTGAGGCCGCCATGTCAGCCGTCTACCCGGCAGCACGCGACCACCTGACATTCCCTGAACTGCTGGAAGAGGGTTTTGAGCCGCACAAGGTGCGTGAAGTGTGGGTCACGATGTTCGGTGAAGATGCAACCCGGTTCAACCCGCTGGAAGAAGTCGACGTTGATACAAGTATTCGTGCGCTGCACGCGCACACCAGCCAGATAAAGAACCCTGAAGAGTCAGGGAAATGGATGCGTCAGCGAAGAGCTGACCTAGGCGCAAAAGTCGGAGCGGCCTACGCAGAGGCGTTCCGAGCGTTCACGCTCAGCTAATGCTCAGGCTGTGAGCCGGTAGCCCACGCCACGCACAGCTTCAAGTTCACACTGGACGGCATCGCCCTGCTTCAGCTTCGCGCGCAACCTGCCAATGTAGACCTTCAGATTGGCCGGGTTAACCTCGCCGTGAACCGATGCCCGTCGCAGCAGGTCACGATGCAACACGACTTTGCCTGAGTTTGCCGCAAGGTGGTATATCAACCGGTACTCGGTCGGTGAAAGCGGAATCTCGTTTCCGCCAACATAAACTCTCCGCGCAGCGTGATCTATCTGCACAGAGCCAGCATCAATCAGCCCCGTGCTGGCAATATCATCGGCAGGCCCGGTTCCTGACTCCACATGCTGTATCCGGTCTTCGAGCACCTTCACGTGATCCAGCAGTAGTTGCACCTTCTCCGTCAGCACGCTGAGCATCGCCTCGCAGCCACGCGCTGGCAACGGAGTAGGAACCCTGCGAATGACCTGCAGCCTGTCATTGCTGTTGTTGGGCTGTAATGCCTCCATGCGTCCTCCCTAGATCAACGCCAGCAGGCTGACAATATCGGGTCGTTCAACCGGTTTTCTCAACATAATCATTGGGCCGTGCCGCATCAGCCCGCCCAGGTCAGCGGCGCGCTCAGGCTCCACCATCAGCGCTATACGACAATCAGCACAATGCTCTTTCGCCCGCTGCAAGAACGCGTCAGCCTCTACGGGGTCCGCAGAAACTCCGCACAGGATCAGGTCAACACTCGCTCCGCCAGAAAGCAGTAGCAGTGCATCTTCTGATGTCGATGCCATCTGCGGCCGAGCGCCGCGTGACATGGCAATGGAAGCCAGGTCACGCCGAACAGAGTCATCCTGCTCGACGATAAGTATTTCGATGGTTTTCGCGCCGCGTGTCGTGCCGCCCTGCAAAAACGCGTCCAGCGCTTCCGGGTTCAGACGCCACGATCCGCCGACCTTCGCTGCAGGAACTTCCCGACGCTCTACCAGCTTGTAGAGCGTGTGCGGGCTGATTCCGAGGTAGTCAGCGGCATCTCGGATGTTCAGGTATGTAGGCACATTCCAACCTGTATGTTTAGTAGATTATCGTCTCTAGTTGGTGATACTAGCTTATATTCGTATCTGTTTCCAACAGAAAATCAACGCTATTCAGGCACATTTGTGCGTGCCAGCCGGCATTTACCGGGCCAAAGCGAGCGAGCTCCATGCATGGACTATTCCCACTTGTGGGGCTTGCCGTGGATCGGCAGTAGCTTCCCCGTGTCTGGTCGGATGCGGTGTGTCTTTTCGGTCTTGGCAGCGTTTTTAGCAGTGACCGCCGCCACGCCGGATATGCCCTCCTTGCGAAGGCTAAGTACATGACCCAGCGCAACAAACAGCACGTCCGCTGCCTCTGCAGCTACCTCTACGGAATCGTCATCGGCAACCGCCTCGGCGAGTTCGCGGATCTCCTCATCGAGGATTGGCTGTCGTTCGGTGATTGACTGTGCAGCCGAACGCTCCGGCCCTTCGAATGGCCAGAAATTCCAGCGTTCATGGAAATCCCATACCTGGTCCGCCATATCTGAAACGGCCTTGATGAAATTCTCCCGTTCCATACCTGCTTCTCCCCTATATGCAGCTATGCAGCTTCCATACATCTCGAAAAAACGTCAAAGCTATGTGATTCAACCCCAATGCAAAAAACTATGGCCGGGCGCAATGCCCGGCCACAGTTCCACGACCAGGAGATTCGAAATACCGACCTAGTGAACCGCTCCCATGTCACCACCGCTCTTCGAAGTTGAGACTTCCCACTTCTTCGAGGCAGCTTCACGCAATGCAGCGAAATCTGCGTTTACGCCATTGCGGATGAAACCGGCATCCGTGCTGTGCAAAATCCAGCGCGCTCCCAGTTCGATAGCCTTCTTGCTGGTCTCCATAGTCTGCTGATGAATCATCACCGGCTTGCCGTGAGATTCGCTCACCTTGATGATCTTTTTCAGCACGTCGATGTAGATCGGGTTGTCTACCTCGTCCGGGATACCGAGAGATGTTGTCATGTCGTTCGGACCAACGAACACCCCGTCGATCGGCCCCGCTGTCACCAGTGCTTCAAGGTTGTCCACCGCTGGCTCGGACTCAATGCCCAGGATGAATAGCCGGTTGGCGTTGCGCTTCTCCAGGTAAGCCTTCGACTTCGGGCTGGGGTAGTCACCACCCTGTGCAACCCGGTCAAAGTATTCGCCCTTCAGCGGATGAACCTGCAATTTCCATGCACATGCGCGCACGTCATCAATGTTTTCACAGTAGGGAACCAGGACGCCGTCAGCACCGGCGTCAACGGCTTCTGCAACCCACAGCGGGTTCGGTTCAGGGACACGCACAATGACCGTCTTGCCTGCGGCCTTGCCCATGATTACGTGATTGGCGACCTCGCGCCTGTCACGCGAACCGTGCTCAGTGTCCACTACAACGTAATCAAGGGTGGTTGCAGCAAGCACGCTCATCCACCGCATGTTCTCCATCATCGAGATCATCATGCCGAAGACCGGCTGGCCCCGTTCGAGGGTGCTCTTCAGTTCGCTGGCGTTCACGTCGCACTCCTGTGTGTCTGGTTTGGCAATATCCTGCACGGCCGCTCTGACGTAGTACTGTAATAGAGTGTTTCCGGTCCACCACGTCTAATAATGGTGACGTTGAACATCCTATACAGTTCGCCGGATTAGCCCGTCGGCAACTGACCGGCACAGGAGCAAGCTTGCGCAGGTTCGGGAGCATACCAGTTACGGAACGAGTTTTCCGCGTTACAGGGCTAATATCTGCCGCTGCAATGCTGCTGATTTTGGTCACTGTAGCCGCGTGCAATGGTGGTCAGCCCAAGCCGGAAGCCACTACTGCGAACACCACGGCTACCGCTGTGGCACAGCCAAGCCCATCACCAGAACCCGGCGACACATCTACCGATATTCCCGCGCCGACGCCAACCGTACTACCTGCCGCCACTCCAACACCTGCCCCTACAAGAGCACCAACCCGCAGCCCGGCCGCT
>JAURLM010000038.1 GCA_030831265.1 Chloroflexota bacterium | reverse complement strand
GCTGCAGCGAGAGCGGGCCGAATCGCGCAGTCAGCATGTGCAACTGGAGCAGACCATCGCCACACTGCGTGAAGAGCTCGAGCTCAACCGGATGAATTATGATGAATCCCTGCGTGACGTTAAGCGCCTGAGCGACCTGGAAAACGCAGAATTGCGTGAAACCATCACGCAGTTGCGAGCACGACTGGAGAGCGCCAATGCCTAAGCGTGTGATGGAAGAAAAAACCGCCAGCAAGCCCGCCAGTAAAACGGCGCGGAATCTGCCTGGAAAAGCACCTAAGCGGGCGGCGAAAAAGTCGGCAAGCAAGCCGGCCGCGAAAAAGGCAGGGGAAAAAAGCCCGCAAAGCCCCCTGAAGAACGTAGCCCAGCTGGTTCTCGATATTTCACAGAAAGTCGCCAAGGCGGACAATCTAGATCACCAGCTGCAGGTGATCGTGGAAGGGGTGACGCGCGTTACTGAATCCGAGCGCGGCAGCCTGCTCCTCAACGATCCCTAGACTGAAGAGCTCTATTCGCGTATCGCTCTGGGTGGCGTGGAACGCGAAATACGTTTCCTCAACAATACCGGCATCGCCGGCTGGGTATTCACGAACGGCACGGCCCAGATAGTCAAGGATGCCTACGAGGATCCGCGCTTCAACCAGAGTATCGACCAGAAGAGTGGTTTTACCACGCGTAATATTCTCTGTGTGCCAGTGCGCACCGTGCGCGGTGAAGTCATCGGTGTCGCGCAAACCCTGAACAAGCGCAAGGGCGGGTTCACCAACGATGACCTGATGCTGGTCGAGGCGATCAACACCCAGGTCGCCATCGTCCTGCAGGGCACCATGTACGTGGAGCGCATGAACGCACTGCGCAAGCAGGAAGCGGAATTCCTGCGGGTGGTTTCGGACGTGTCCTCTGAAATAAACCTTGGCCCGCTGCTGCAGATGATCATGTCGGCCATCACCAAGATGCTCAATGCCGACCGGTCGACCCTGTTCCTCAATGATGAACGCGCCAATGAGCTCTACACACAGATTGGCCAGGGCCTTGGCGCGACAGAGCTGCGCTTTCCCAACAGTGCCGGTATCGCCGGCAACGTATTTACGTCTGGACCGTCCGTCAATATTCCCTATGCCTATGCGGACCTGCGCTTCAACCCGGCCGTGGACAAGCAGACCGGCTATTTCACCCGTTCCATGCTGTGCTCCCCGGTCAGGAACAAGGACGGCAAGATCATCGGCGTCACCCAGGTGCTGAACAAGCGGGGCGGGCCGTTCACCGACGAGGACGAGCAGCGCCTGACGGCATTCACATCACAGATCGCCATCGGCCTGGAAAACGCCAGTTTGTTCCAGCACGTCCAGCAGATGAAGAATTACAACGAAAGCATGCTGGAAAGTATGTCCAACGGTGTCGTGACTCTGGACAACGACCGCCAGATTGTCACCTGCAACAAGGCGGGCCAGCGAATTCTGCAAAGCCGGGAAGCGGATATTGTCGGCCAGGACGCCGGCGCGTTTTTTGGGCCGGCGAACCAGTGGATCGTGGACAAGATCATCGAGGTGGAAGAATCGCAAGAAGTGGAAATCATGCTGGACGCCACCCTCGACTGCCGCCGCGAACCCGTGTCGGTCAATACCACGGTGCTGCCGCTGAAAGGCAAGGATAATGAAAAGCTCGGTACGATGATCCTGCTCGAGGACATCAGCTCGGAAGTACGCATGAAGTCCACCATGTCACGCTATATGGATCCTGGCCTGGCCGACAAATTGATGGGCGACGGCGGGGAACTGCTGGGTGGTACAGACTCGGTGGCTACCGTGCTGTTTTCCGACATTCGCAGTTTCACTACGCTCAGCGAAGCCCTGGGTGCCCGGGGCATCGTCGAATTGCTTAACGATTACTTCACCCTGATGGTGGACGTTGTTACGGATGAGGGCGGCATGCTTGACAAGTTCATCGGTGACGCCATCATGGCTATCTTCGGCACACCGTTTCCCCATGACGATGACCCCGACCGGGCCGTGAAAGCGGCCATCCGCATGATGACTGAGCTGCGCGGATTCAACAAAATGCTTGAACGTACAGGCAGGGAGCCCATCGATATCGGTATCGGCCTGAACACCGGGCACGTGGTGTCAGGCAACATCGGATGACCCAAGCGCATGGATTACACCGTCATTGTTGATGGGGTGAATCTCGCCGCGCGCCTGGAAAGCGCCACCAAGCAGTACGGTGCGCACATCCTCATCAGCCAGAGCTGTTTGGACGGCCTGAAAAGCAGCTATCGTCACCGCAAGGTGGACAACGTGGTGGTCAAGGGCAAGACAGAACCTGTCGGAGTTTACGAACTGCTCGACTATCACACCGAGGAAAGCTTCCCGAACATGATCGAGGCACTGGGTGTTTTCAGGGACGGCATGGAATGCTACCAGAACGGCAGTTGGGAAAAGGGCAGGATCTTGTTCGAAAAGGCCCTGGCGCTCAATCCGCAGGACAAGTGTGCCCAGCTCTATATCGAACGCTGCGACCACCTGATTGCCAATGTCGACCCAGGGCTTTGGGACGGTATCTGGATACTGACGTCTAAATAGGCCAGCACATGCTGTTGTTGGCAAGGCTGTATACATAGCCTTGCCTGCGCCGCGTCACGCTTTTCACCTTGGCCACGGCAGTTACTCCGGCCTGCGAAACTTCAACACGAAACGATCCGATTTGCCGCTGACCTCCGGTTGTCCCACTTCCAATGACAACTGGTCATCGGGCATGTACAGCAGGTCAGAATAGTCCTCGAATATAAATCCGGAGTCCTGGATTTCCTTGATGGCGAGAACGGGATCGACACGACGGCCGTTGAAACGGGCACCGGGCTCGTTGTGGCGGCGGGTATGATCAACAATGCCGTAAATGCCGCCGGGTTTCAGGGCGTTGTAGATCGTTGCGTTAAGCGCCATGCGGTCGTCATAGTTCATGTTGTGGTAGTTCTGGAAGGTCAGCACCATGTCCACGGGCTCGATGCTCCAGCCACCACCCGGACCGATCCACATGTCCCTGTCGGAAGTCCTGG
>JAURLM010000037.1 GCA_030831265.1 Chloroflexota bacterium | reverse complement strand
GAGACACAAGGTACGCCGCCGCGGGCTGTTCGTAATAGGAGGTCGTTGGCAGTCGGCCAAGCTGACTCAGCGTGGTCAGCGCAATTTCGCGAAGTTCTGAACTGTTCATTGCGTCCTGTTTTGAAAAATGGGGTCGCTAGATAGCGATTCCGGTGAAGTGGTATCCGGCCCCGCTGCTGGCCTCTGAAGGATAACGCCGGGAGTTAGGTTCAAACCCGGCTCGGCGCAGCAGCTTAAGCCACGTCTCTATTGGGAACAGGCCGTGACGATGCCTGTCCTCCTCAACCTTCACGCTACCACCCGGCTGCGGAATGAAGAAGGTGAAGATCAACTCAATCTCGGCGTCCGCCGGGTCGGGATCGTGAACAAATTCCGTGTACGAAAGCATCCCCGGCTCACCCAGTTTGGATGAAATGTTGGGTATCTCTGTGACGCCAGCAAGCCAGTCTGGTCCTGCGATGAACACGCCACCCGGCTCAAGGTGAGCGCGGGCAGTCTCGAATGTACTCAGAAGGTCACCTTCCGTCAGCATGTACGAGATCGCATCATGCACGATAACCGCATCGAATTTTCGATCCAGTCGCATTGAGCGCATGTCCCCGACAACGTGTTCCGCTTCAGGATTCAATTCCTGTGATACTGAGAGCATCGCGTGGGAAATATCTGCGGCTACCGCATCCACATACTCTGTCATGTGGCACAGGTTGTTTCCGCCACCGACACCCATCTCCAGCACGGCCGGCCTGTCCCTGCCCGGCTCCTTGTCCAACAACTCAAACAGCAGGTCACGCAGGATTTCAGCCTCGTCCGCGTAGCCTTCGGGCGCGCTAATCTGCGTCCACAGGTGTGCGAACTCGTCATACATCCTGAAACCGGTCATGTGCTGGGTCATCAACAAAGTTTACGCTGCGCCATTGAGCGCATGTCAGCACGTAGCGGTAGAATGCCCGACACCATAACGACGAACAAACACTCCCACAACGGTAACGCAATGCCAAACGTACTTGTATTCTCCGGCCCTGCCCTGCCCCTGCTCGACATGGCCGCCGAGATGAAACCCGAAGGCTGGAACCTGGAGATCGTCACGCCAGCATCGACCGCTGATGAGATTAGCCAGGGAGCGGCGAAGGCTGATTTCGCTCTTGTGTTCGGTCACGGCATTTCAGATGAGGCGTTGCGCGCCGGAAAGAACCTGAAACTCGTACAACTCTGCTCTGCAGGTTTCGACGGCGTAAACACGGTGCTTGCTGGAGAGCTTGGAATCCCCGTCGCGAACAACGGCGGCGCCAATGCCATCCCGGTGGCCGAATTCGCACTCACGCTGATGCTGAGCACGCTCAGGCACTCGGTGATGGCGGACAACGACACTCGCGCAGGCAGGTGGATGCGGGACGAGATTGACGGACGGGACACATGGGAACTGTTTGGCAAGACCGTGGGAATCGTTGGCGCAGGAAAGATTGGCTCAAACGTCGCACGGATGCTCCGAGGCTTCGAGACGAACACGCTCTACACGGACATCGTGCGGAGCGAAAAGGCAGAAGGCTACGGTGCGAAGCGAGTTGACCTGGATGAACTGCTGAGCGAGTCGGACATCGTGACTCTGCACACGCCGCTCAACGCATCAACGAACAAGTTGATCGGCAGGCGTGAGCTTGGCCTGATGAAGAAATCTGCAATTCTCATAAACACCTGCCGCGGCCCGGTGGTCAACGAGGCGGACCTGATCGAAGCGCTCAATTCCGGGCAGATATGGGCGGCGGGACTTGATGTGTTCGAGCAGGAACCTGTCGATCCTGACAACCCGCTGCTGAAGATGGACAACGTGGTTGTGGGGCCGCATGTCGCCGGCAAAAGCCAGGAAAGCTACCCGCGCAGGGTGAAATTTGCGTTCGAAAACATGCAGAACGTCTGGAACGGCGGCAAACCGGACAGCATTGTCGGGGTGTAGCGATCACGTTCAAGCAGCACAGTTAATAAATACCGAAAGGCAACAGATGGCAAACGGAAAATTTCGAGTTTTGTACCTTGGTCCGAGGCGAAATCTCGCTCACAGCGGAGCGAACGTGGAACCGCAGTCACGCGGCGTAATCGCGGCGGGTGGCGATTTCGTCAGATACGAAGGCAGCTCAGACGGTGAACTCATCGAAGCGTTGAAGGACGCCGATGTAGCCATCAACCAGGGCCATGGCTTCAAGCCAGAATTCTTCCAGCACATGGGGAACAACGGGCGCTGCAAGGGACTCGTCTCGTTCGGCCAGGGCTACGACGCGATGGACCTGCAGTCCGCGGTCGACAACGGTGTCATCCTCTCCAACACGGCTTCGTTCGGAACCGAGGAAGTCTCCAACCACACCATCATGCTCCTGCTCGTCTGCTCACGGAAATTCGTGCTGCACGACAAGCTGACCAAGAGCGGCACCTGGACCCGCGAGCACCTGCCGCCAATGGGGCACATCTCCGGCCAGACGCTTGGCATCATCGGGCTGGGCAATATCGGCCGCGCAGTCGCACGCAAGGCAAGCGCGCTCGGTCTGAACGTGATCGCTTACGACCCCTACGTATCCTCATGGAGCGCCAAGGAGTACGGCGTAGAAGTCGTTGGCTCTCTGCTGGAGCTTGCGAAGCGGTCGGACTACGTCTCGCCGCACACCTACCTGTCACCGGAGACGAAGCACATGGTTGGCAGGGAATTCATCGCCGCCATGAAGCCCACGGCATACGTGATCAACTGCTCGCGCGGCCCCGTC
>JAURLM010000001.1 GCA_030831265.1 Chloroflexota bacterium | reverse complement strand
CGTTGGCTACGGCTACTTCTACCTGCCGGAGCTTGTTCAAGATTTGCTCCGGTGTGTGACCTTTTCGAGGCATTTCGCCCCCCCTTTTCAGAACGTCCAGTCTGGACTTTTCCAGTGGTTTCGTTCGCGGGGGGCAGGTCAATCCTTTCACTGGGACGCCTAAAGGCCTTCCCATGCTCGTTCGTAGGCAGCGATGATGCGGTCTGTAAGCGCATTGAACTGGTCATCTACAACCTGCCGTGACGGGTCAGCGTCATACCAGCCGACGATCTCCTGCGCCCCGCGTTCGTAAGGGGTCGTGCAGACGAACTCCGGCGCAACGCGCTTGATCTTCGTGTTGTCAAAAACCATGCTGTTTGCTTTGTCACCGAGCAGACCTGCTCCCCAAGCGGGGTCGAACGCGTTGATCAGGTCGGACGGTACGTGCACGAACTGCGGAGCCGGGGCACCGGCTGCGCGTGCCGTGATTTCATGAAGCTGGTTCCACGTCAGCAACTCATATGATGTGATGTGGAACGCTTCGCCAATCGCCCGGTTGTTGCCAAGCAGGCTGACGAAGCCCTTGGCGAAATCTGTGTGGTGCGTGTAGACCCAGAGCGAAGTGCCGTCACCGTGTACGAGGATCTTTTTGCCCTTGCGCATACGGTCGACAACCGTCCAGCCTCCCTGGAACGGAAGCATCGTCCTGTCATATGTGTGCGATGGCCGAACTATGGTTATCGGGAACTTATCATCCCGGAAAGCTTTTATCAGCCGCTCTTCACAGGCGATCTTGTCGCGCGAGTATTGCCAGTAAGGGTTGTCCAGGGGGGTGGATTCTGTCACCGGCAGGTTCACCGGCGGCGACTGGTATGCCGATGCTGAACTGATGAACACGTACTGGGAAGTTCGGCCACGGAAAAGCGCAATGTCAGTTTCGACGTGTTCCTTTGTAAAGGCGATCCAGTCAACGACGACATCGAACTTGTGACCGGCAAGCGCATCCTCAGCCGATTTGCGATCACGGATATCACCGTTAAGCACGGTTACACCCGCTGGCACCGGTCGGTTAGTCTGGCCACGGTTGAGCAGGTACATGTCGTATCCGCGTTCGACGGCAAGCGGCGTGCAGGCGGAGCTGATTTTGCCAGTGCCGCCAATAAACAAGACTTTCATGTTTTTTTCCTTGTCACGCCGTCGGGCGCATACGCAAACATTGAATGATCGGTGAGCCAGCATATTACCGGAGCAGGTGAACGCGCTGTCACCAGAATAGACAGGCTTGCGTACAGGTCATAAGTTACTCGGTAACCGGGCATCGCCGGTGCTAACCTGCCTGAACTGGCATGCGTTTTTCAACTCACAGACCAGTATCCTCTAAGCGACCACACGGAGGTCACGCCATGACTGATCACAATCTGCCCACTCGTGCGGATGTCGACTCATATCTGAAAGACCGGCGCAACTGGGGGCGATGGGGCAAATCCGGCGCGGCTGGTGCGATAAATCTGATCGATAACGCAAAGCGACTCGAAGCCGTTTCGCTGGTGAAAACAGGCAGAACCGTGTCCCTCAGCCGTCCGTTTCCTGTGGAACCTTCAGCAGAGAACCCGCGACCTGCCGTGAAGTTCCTGATGAAAGGTGACCGGCCTCCGGGTGGCGGCGCTGCGACCGACTACTATGGCGTCGCCTATCACGGAACGTCGACCACACACATCGATGCACTTTGCCACGTGTGGGATGAAAACGGTGGCTGGGACGGTCGGAAGCCGGACGAGAACATTCTGTTTGAAGGCGTGCAGTACGGCACGGTTGACGAATGGTCCGACGGTATCCTGACACGCGGTGTGCTGCTGGACGTGCCACGACACCGCGGTACTTCACACGTAACGCTGGACACACCGGTTCACGGCTGGGAGCTTGAGGAGATTGCGGCATCGCAAGGAGTCAAGCTTGAGCCGGGAGATGCCGTGTGCGTCTATAGCGGTCGAGAAAAATTTGCTGCCGCGAATGGTGGTGTGTGGACCCGTGGTGCTGAACGCCCCGGTCTTCATGCCTCGTGCCTGCCGTTCATCCGCGACAACGATATGTCACTGCTGGTGTGGGACATGATGGATGCCGCTCCGAATGAGTACAACGTGCCGTGGACAGTCCACGGAGCCATATTCGCCTACGGCGTGGCGCTCGTGGACAACGCCTTGCTTGAGCCACTGGCCGCGGTGTGTGCCGAAGAAGGCCGTCACGAGTTCATGCTTACGGTCAACCCGCTGGTAGTGTTGGGCGGAACTGGCTCCCCGGCCAATCCGATTGCCGTTTTCTAACTTTCGAGAACAACACACTGTCTGAACGGAGCACGACGCAGGATGATCGACACGCTTCTCATTGGCGGAAAAGGGAACATTGGTTCAGGACTTCGGAAATACCTTCCACAACTGGATAGCGATTACCGGATTACGTCCATCGATTTGTCTGGAGCCAGCGACCGTGTTGGAACACCACAGCCCAATGACAAGTTCATAGAGCTTGATGTTTCGGCGGACGATGCTGCGCTGCGTAAGGCACTCGAAGGTCGTGACCTTGTCGTGTACCTTGCCCGCAAAGACCCACTAACCGACATGAACGCCATGACAGACCGGGTCTTTAAGGCTTTCATGGATGTCTGCCCAACCGCGATGATGGTTGGTTCGAGTTCCGTGCATGCAACCGGGGGAGCGTACTTTCCGTTCACGAAAGAGCCGTACTCGATAATCGCTGAACGCCGCTTTGACGAGGTGAAACCGTGGCCGGAGCCATTGTCAGCGCGGATAGATCCATGCCCGACCGGCGATTACGGACTTGAGAAGGCATATGTCGAAGCATGGTGCCAGCGCCTCGGAGCAGTCGGGATGAAGGCGGTTGCCGCGCGCTGGGGTGGCATCAATGCCGACAACGTGATGACGGACGAGGTCGCTTACTTTACCGTCTGGTGCCACCAGGAGGACTCGGCGAGGTTCGTAGATGCGTGCTTCAAGGCATCACGCTCCGGGACGCTCAGGAGCGGTGCTCATTACTACGTGATCTCGGACAACACTCACAACATCTTCGACATCGAGACACCGCGCAAAGAGATCGGCTACCAGCCGCAGCACGATGCCGAGGATTTTTACCGGTCGTGAACGTGAATCACGGTTCGGTTGATTCGTAGAGCACCTTGCCGTCCAACTCTATCCGCACGCGACGCAGGTACTTTCGCAGCGTGTCGAGGTTTGCCTCGACCCCAAGCCCGGGCCTGTCCGGAGCGCTGACCATGCCATTGGCGTCCTTGAAAATACCGGTTGGGGCAGTGGTTCCAAGCACGAGCGGGGATTCGCCTGCCGGGTATTCGACGAGGTCAGAGCCTTCGACACCAGCGAACACGTGGATGGACGCGGCGACGGTGAGGTGCGACTTGAAGGTGTGGTTCACGTACTGGATTCCAAGTTCCTGGGCGCGTCGGCACACACGGTCTGCTGGAGTGATGCCACCGATGCGGCCAACGTCGATCTGCACGAAATCCAGCCCTCCGTTGGTCATCATGTCGTCCGCTGAACGATAGAAATCCGCTCCCTCGCCACCCGCGATCTTGATCGACAGACCGTTCGCCTTCACTCGCTCGCTCAACCGTTTGTATGCGCCTACTTCCTCGGTGTTCAACGGTTCCTCAAGCCACGTCACACCGAACTCATCGAACCGCTTGGCTCGCTGGTACGCCGCATCATCGTCGCCATCCCAGATAACCCCGGCATCCACCATCAGGCGAGGTGTTGGCCCCAGCCCTGCGCGAGCTGCGGCAACAAGCGCGACATCGTTTTCCAATGAAATCTTGCCCATAGGCCCCCAGCCGAATTTTGCGGCACGGTAACCCTCAGAGCGAATACGTTCGGCAATCTGTCGTGTTTCGTTCGGGGTATCGCCAAAAAGCACACTCGCGTACG
>JAURLM010000036.1 GCA_030831265.1 Chloroflexota bacterium | reverse complement strand
GCCGAGCGCGTACGCAACGGCTTCACCGCCGTTTATTGCATGGGAAAGTTTTACCGTCTTGTGTTCCTTGACCGTTGTCATTACTGCGCCGCCTCGGAAAATTCATTCTCTGACACCATTACGATGCACTTTGCCGGACAAACTCCGGCACATATGCCACAGCCCTTGCAGTGGTCAAGGTCTACGCCAGTCAACTCTTCTTCACTGACCTCGAAACAGGCGTCGGGACAGTCCACCCAGCAGATCATGCAGTGTGTGCACTTTGCAAAATCGACCACCGGCCGCTCGGTGCGCCATGCTCCGGTTAAGTTTCGGGACGTGCTACCGGGTAGGATTTCGAGCCCACCGGTGGGGATCTGTTTCCAGATTGGGCTATCAGGCATTTACGGCCTCCTGTATACGCGTGACTGCTGCATATCCTTCACGCAGGGCATCCAGGTTGGCATTGATGATTCGCTCTGGGAACGTCTCTGACATCAACTCGGACAAAGCCTCCTCTACTGCGACCAACGTCAGGACAGGTACAACTTTTGCGAAGGCGCCGAGAATCGGCGTGTTGGGAAGACTGCGCTTGAGGAGCCGGTTGCCAATCTCTGTTGCATCCAGCGTCCACAGCTCCTGAGTTGGCTTAAGAGCAAGCTCTTTTGCCAGGTCAACGCCATCCGTCCTCGTGTTCAGGATCAGCGCACCGTCTTTTCTCAGGCCATTCGCCACGTCCACTTGCCCGATGAGAGACGGGTCAAGCACGATCACTACGTCTGGCTCCTCGATAGGCCCGCGTTCAACAGGCGGCTTAGTATCGAGGCGTGTGTGAGCGGAGATGGGCGCGCCGGATCGTTCGGCACCGAAGTCAGGAAGAGACTGGAGATAGTGACCCGCATTGAGTCCTGCCGTAGCGAGAATTCGGCTGGCGGTTACTACTCCCTGTCCACCACGGCCATGCCATCGAATGGCTAATGGCAGATGTGTTTGCATGGCAATCCCCGTTTGTTGCGTGCAGGACATCGCATATTCCATTCATCCTGACAGTCGGTACGTGAAGGACCGGTGAGTTGCAGCGGGTTCGCATGAGGAAAGTGTGTGAAGAGAGGTGATGGCCGGATGCGCTCCAGTGCTTGTCACATTCACCGCTTTATCACTGGTGATGCGGCCGCAAAGCGCTGCACGGGTGCAACATGAAATTGCCGGAGTCTCCGCCAGAGCCGCCGCCAGAGTCGCCGCCAGAGCTGCCGAGGTAGAAACAAGCTGCGTCTCAAGCAGCGACGTTACGGGTCAGAGTGTCAGTGGAGGGAACCAATGAGCATGCTTGAATGTCCCGCGTGTGGCCAGCAGTTTGATCTCACTGACACACACATACTGCCGACGCATGATGCGCCGGACACGCAACAGCAGTGCCAGTACTCGGGGAGGCTGGGAATACTGGTGGAGATCGTCAGCTAATCACGCGGTGGGCGCGGTGCTGCCGGGTCGTCTAGGAAGTAGTGAATCACGTCAGGTGTTGTCACTGCCAGCCTGATCGATGATTCATCACCCACGGTCTTGATGGAATGCGCGCGTCCGGCTTCCACGAACACGATGTCACCACGTTTGGCGCGGAAAGGAGCGTCTTTGCCAACCTGCCACTCAAGCTCGCCCTTGAAAACAACCCACCACTCGTCCATGTCCGGGTGCCAGTGCGGCCTGTTCCCCTGTCCAGGCAACTGGTGAATCATGTTCGCACGGTTGCGCTGGTTAAAAAGCACCTGCTCTGACCACGCTTCCTCAGTGCCGTGCCTTGAAAGCATGTAGTCAAGCGACGTGTGGATGCGGTTCGGAGGAGCAAGGTCATCCAGCGGCACCTGCCGAGCGGGTTCCAGTCCCTTCAGATCATGGTTCGAGTGCTGGAACCCGACCACCATTCGCAGACAACGGTCACCCTTGATCGGCCGGATATCGTGCCTGTAGCCGCACGGGGCAATAACAATGCTGCCGAACTTCGCAGTGAAAGGCTCGTACTCGCCAATGGCGTACTCCACCTCATCGTTCAGAATCACCCACCACTCGTTGAAATCCGGGTGCATGTGCGGGTCGCCGGGAGTCCCTGCCGGGGAGCAGATCATCGCAGCCCGATTGCGACCATCCTGCACAACTTTCTCTGACCACCGTTCCTGCGGATGACTGCTCAACATCTCGTCAAGCCGGATAATCTCCCGCTGCGTGTAGATGCCAGGCTTGCCCAGTTGACCGGGTTGGCCAGTGGCTTGTCGTGCAGGGGTTGTCATCCGGGGATCCTTTGATCGCAAAAAAACGGCGTGCATCATGGCACGGGTGAAGCTTACCCGGAAAACTCAGCAGAGTGAAACGACCGAACCCGTTCTAGTCGACCTGAGGAAGTTCAGCGCAGGCGGCGATGGAATTGTAGTTTGTGTCATCAACGCTAACGACAAGGGTCAAGCCGGTAGTCGTCAGTTCTTCCATGCCAAGGTCGCGGATGTCCTGCGTCATGACACCACCAATCACCGGTCTCAGCGTGTCCTTGAATCCTGTCGGTTCCTGGCATGTCCCGTAGCGCAGCGTCACCATCTGTGCCTTCACTGCAGGCTCCAGCCTAATCCGCACCTTTACACCGTCACCCAGCCGGGTGATTACGGCTGTTCCCTGTTGCGGGCTACCCTTCGCAGCAAGGTTCAACTGAATCTCCATCAGTTGATCGTCAGTACTGGTAATGGCAGCTTCGGGCGTGGCCGTTGGATTAGGCGCAGGAGTAGTCAGGGGGATAGATGCAGGGGTTGGCGTTGGGCTGGCACCACCACAGGCAATCCCAACTCCGGCAATACACGTCAGTACAAGTAACCCGAAGAATGTCATCCTTGTCCTGCGAACTGATGAATTGCGGTTCAGGCGAATTGTCATTTGAACGTCAGTGCGTCTCCTCAAACGCTTCCTTGAATCCCTTAACAGACCCTTCCAACACACGGTCTTCGACACAGTATGAAGCCCGGAAATAGCCCGGAGTACCAAAACCAACTCCCGGCACCACCAGCACCAGCTTGGATTGCAGCAGCTGCACGAACTTCACATCGTCATTCAGCGGTGACTTCGGGAAAACGTAGAAAGCCCCGTCTGGTTTGATGCATTCGTAGCCGATATCCGTCAGCGCCCCGTAGAGGAAATCTCGCTTCTTCTGATATTCGGAAACGTCAACTGATGCGTCCTGGATTTCTGCGACCACCCGCTGCATCAGCGCAGGGGCATTCACGAAACCAAGCGTCCTGAGCGAAAAAGTCGCCGCATCCATGAAGTCTTTCTTACCGGGATCGGCAGGATTTATGGCGATGTGGCCGATACGCTCTCCTGCAAGGCCGAGGTCCTTCGAGTGTGATGTAGCGACCACCGACCGGGCGTGGTGTTTGAAGATGAACGGGAACGGGTCGTCCGTGTACATCAGCTTGCGGTACGGCTCGTCAGAAATAAGGTATATCTCAGTG
>JAURLM010000006.1 GCA_030831265.1 Chloroflexota bacterium | reverse complement strand
CAGCACCTTGTTGTCACCGGCGGTTCTTTGTCCACCGGCGCAAGCGCAAAATCGCCACCGATATATCCCATATATCAGGAACAACTTATGCAGCTATACATACATATATATACAGATATATATGGGGTGCCAGCGACTGTTAATCTACGGTTTACAGGCCATGGTATGTACGCATTCAAACCGTTATCCGGACCGAGTCCTGTCATCCCGACCGCAGCGGAGGGGTCTTACTTTTCGACCGACCCGTTCGCGTCATTGATTCCAGATTCAGCTGCCGCCAGACCCCATTCGATAGCAAGGTCTTTTCATTCCGGGTTGAACGCTGTTATCAGTGCGATCTTCTTGCTCCGATTCCAGTTCTTCGCGGTTCAACGCGTTCTCTGCGTTGTCTGCGGTTTCGGCGTAGACAAGTTGGGTCACTTTGTAGTGTCGGGTGAATCGCGATGCTGTGCCTTGACGGTGCCGGGCGACGAGCAGTGCAAGATTGCCCGTTACGCCAACGTATAGCGTTCGCCGGTGGCTGGAAATGATGTAGACGGTGTATTGCCGCATCAGAAGTTCTGACCGTGTCCGCCAGCCCTTCACCAGCATTGCTACGAAGGTGAGTGGTGATTACGTGTCTGAGGGTGAGATACCTCGGCTTCGCTCGGTATGACAAGGTGCGACCAGGCCCATTCAAGAGCAAGGTCGTTCCTGCAGGACAAAACTACCAGCGGAAGCCTTCCATGCGCAGGATCTTCTCCCACACGGCTTCGGCTACTGGCTCAGGGAGTGCGTGCGTCTGCACGTAGCGCACCAGTTCGGCAGCGCTTCGGCGGTCTGATTTTTGGCCGCCCGCCCCGTGCCGGTATCGCATGTGTCCTGACAGCCCCTGCGAGGTCTTGCAGACCGCCCCGCAGATCACACAGTCCGTTGGCGAAGGATCCTGTCTGCGGCCGCCGTAGCGTCGTTGCAACTTGGCGATAAGCAGCGCGGTGGCTCGTGGTAGCGACGGTGTTTCAGAGAATGATGACAGCGAATCAGCCTTCATCTCACGAGCGCGGTCGACAGTCGCCGACCATGACGCGTCGGAGTGCCGGAAGCGTATGTGGCCTGAAAGCCCCTGTTTGCTCCGGAACCCTGCTCCGCACTGTTCGCAAACTGCCGTGCGTGTGACCGGCATGCGCCTGCTCCTGGAGCCGCGGTGTCGCTCTGCCGGGGCGCGTTGTGGCCCCGTTGCCTGAGTATCTGGCGAGTGTGTACTGACCACTTTGAGGTTACCGTCTTTTCGTCTGCTGTGAAAATGGTGTCAGGAACCTGAAGGGGCGGTTCCTGCTGGCACCAGTATCCAGTAGAAGAAGCTATTGCCTGCAATAGCCAGTCGGGTCGGAATTACCTCAAATCTGAGTCGAGTCCGGGCGTTCTTGATGAGGTCTGCTTGGATTGTGAAAGATGTTTCACCGAAGAATGTCTACCCAATCGGCAGTTCCCACGTGCCCGCAAGTGCGCCGTCTGAGAAGACTCGCAGTTCGCCACCAATCGAGGCATCGTAGCGTTTGACCACTGTCAGTGGCTGTCCCGGCACGCTGCCAGCGGTGAACTCCTCGGCTCCCGTGAATACGCGGGCATCGTCTGTGAGGATGCTTCCGGTGGCTGTGCTGAGGTTGCGTGTGACCGCCGAAGGATTGCCTTCGAGCCCGTAATCATGAGTCACTTCAGCGATGGCGCGGTCTGCAGGTGCGTTACCGGGATCAAGCGAGTCGATGATTGTGAGGCCGGTCGGATCGAAGCTGGTGAAATCGGCTCGGGCGGCAGTGATGTCCGGGGCTGACCCTTCGGGCCCGTATGCTCGTAGCACGTTTGATGGCAGCATGGTGTTGACGCTGACCACAGACTCATGGGCGACTGCGCGGCCGGGGATGCTGTCGAAGTAGGGTTCTCGGAAGGCCACGATGTAGTCGACGTTCTGCTGCAGCGCGTTCGGTGAGAGCGTCGACCGAACGTGCAATCATCTCGCCAAGTTCGCTTGCGCGCGGGTTTTCGTACTCTTCGTATTCGTCATCATCGTCGAGTAACGGGAATACCGGTTCGCTCTCGGCCTCGGCTGCGGATACCTCGGCATCGATATACCTGATGGTGAAGAATCCGCGTTCCAGTGCCCGGTCAAGTATCGCCTGCCCTTGCTGGAGTAGTTCGGTCACCTCTTCGCCCGTAAGGCCAAGTGGGTCACCAAGTTCTTCGACAGAGCCATCGCCAGATAGCCGTGCGCTAACAACTTCCTGCACTGGCAACGGCATCTCAGAAACGGCTGCCATGATGACAGCGAGGCGTCCATTGCGAGGAGTCTCGTCTTCCGGGATTTCCGTGCTGGCAGATGGAGTAGTGGCCTGCGAAATGGGAGTCAGGTCAGGTGAAGATGAGGTCTGCGCTGGTGATGCCGACGGCTGTACGTGGGGTGCGCCCGCGTATGTGCAGATGCAAGGGCCACCTTCGGAGCATCCTGAGCAGCAGAAATCCTCACCGTTTACCGAAAACGGAGCCCATTCGAATTCTGCAAAGCAGTTTGCGCAGGTGTGATTACCCGTGGCAGAAGGATTCAACCGGTTGTCCTGTACTCATCGTGCTAGCTATTTCCAGATTAGAAAGCGCGCACGGGCATATAGCGTCACGATACGGTCAAGGCAGGTAACAAATGGGTAAAGATTGCCGCTCCGTAAGTTGCACGTTGTTCATGTCGTTATGGATGCGGGAACTGAAAACAGAACAGGACTGGCAGATACGCCAGTCCTGTTCTTAATTTGCCGGGGAGTTGTTCTAGTTTATGCGGCCAGGAGTTCATCAAGCGAAGATTCCAGGTCTGCTGCCCTTGCAGGGATCTGGCCTGTCGCTTCGAGGTAGGTCAGGATTGCGAAGACACGTCCGTGCCTTTCGCCGGTTGAGTTAAAGCCAAGCTTTGCCAGGATGCTGGAGATGTGGTGCTCAACAGTTCGTGGCTGGATAAACAGAGAGTCTGCGATCAACCGGTTGCTGCTAGCTCGTGCCATTAGGCCGAGTACCTGCAGTTCCCGTGGGCTGAGGCTCTTGAGTGCGCCGCTTACGCGGACTGCTTCATCTGAAGTTAGCTTTGAGACCATTGCCGGGTCCAGCACGGTGCGGCCGGCGGCAACGTCTTCAATGGTGCGGACAACGTCTCGCAGGTTGCGCAGTGTGTTCTTAAGGAGGAACGCCTTGCCAGACGAATCATCTCGCATGAAGTCCTTAAGGTACTCACCGCGGTCGTGGCTTGAGAGCATCACGATCCCGGTCTTGGGAGAATCCACGCGTATCTGGCGTGATGCCTGTATACCGTTGATGGAGGGCAGGCTTACATCCAGGATTGCGACGGTAGGCTGCAACGAGCGTGCCATGGCAATGGCTGAACGACCGTCAGCGGCAACGCCTACCACTTCCACTCCTGGCTCCCTGGCCAAAAGTACAGCTAGGCTTTCTCTCATAAGTTCGTGATCGTCAGCGATCAGCACGCTGATCTTTTGCATGTTGGCGAATCTCCCTGACTGGCCGGGGCTTAAAGGTAGCTGTGGTATACGCCTGTGACAGAAGCCCAGCGCAGCCGGGAAAAGCGCTGACAGACATCGACGAATTCCACACTACAAATCCTCAGGCACAACACCCCGGTACGGCGACGCCATGGCTACGCGACAGGGTGCGTGACCCCCACTGTGTGTCCTCACCAACCGGGCATTGGCGAAGTTCCATCGCTCGGTTAGGCGTATTCCCGGAGTGAGGCTTTGGTGTGCTCATGGGCAAGTACCAGGACATTCATCTCTACATTGGAATAAGTGAATACGGTCGGGACTCGCGCCCGGTCGATTCGTCATATGTATGCCAATCGAAGACCGGCGGCATGTGAGGCGCAGTCCATGTGACTGCGTGGTTCGGTACCAGGTGTCTACAGGAGACTACGTGATGGATTCATTTGACCAGGGGCGCCCGCGGGCTGCTAGAGGAATCACCGGTCTTGAGACCGCGATCATTCTTATAGCCTTCGTGGTTGTGGCCACTGTTTTCGCCTTTACGGTGCTTTCAACCGGAGTTTTCTCCGCTGAACGCTCCGAGGTAAACGATGCCAGACGATGAAAACAAACTAGACCTTGCAGATGACGTCGAAGACGAAGAAGAGGAGCAGGAAGAAGAAAAGCCTGCCAAGGGCGGTCTCGATGATCTGATGGGAGACATCTTCGCTGAAGAAGAAGACGAGGATGACCGTCTCAAGGCGTTCGGTGACCTGGAACACCTGACTATGGTGGAGGTCATGTCTGAAGTCGAGGCTGTGCTTGAGGAGTTACGGATCAGGCAGGGTGGGTAATGAGTAAATCCGTCACATCAAGATCGTCGCGGGCAAAGCCCCATGATGATCAGGCCGCACCAAGTGTGGACGGGCAGGCACTGAGGGTACTCGC
This sequence comes from Chloroflexota bacterium, assembly GCA_030831265.1. GTDB lineage: Bacteria > Chloroflexota > Dehalococcoidia > Lucifugimonadales > Lucifugimonadaceae > JAJCYX01. The sequence continues at coordinate 3,750 of JAURLM010000006.1, read as the reverse complement.
GCAGTCCATCGACGAATCTGCCGTGGTGCTGGACAGCGAATCAAAAGTTATTTTCTGGAACGAAGCGTTCGCGCGTAAATTTGCAACACCTGTGATTGGTGACCGCATCGCAGATTACTTTGATCCACCGGGTCTCCGTGCCTTGATCAAATCGACACTGTCAGGCGGTGCACGCCGCCAAGCTGAGATGGTGTCCGACAAAGGTGGGATACAGGCTGCCGCATACCGGGTGACTGCAGCACCGATACCATTTGACGATAGCGGCTCAGACGCTGCCCTTCTGCTGGTAATTGATGATATTTCAGAACAGGCTGACCAGCGTAACCGCATGGTTGCCAACAGTCGGCTTGTCGCTGTTGGCGAAATGGCAGCCGGGGTTGCGCATGAACTTAACAATCCGCTCACTGCCGTCCTGGGTTTTTCGCAGCTAGCGCTTCGACAGACCGCAGATCCTGTCCTTCGCAAGGACCTGGAAGCGATTGCGCATGAGGCAGAGCGTGCAGGGCATATAGTCGACAACCTTCTCGGATTCGCCCGTTCACACTCAGGGCGTGGTGATCGTTTCGACGCTGCTGCGTCCCTCCAGAAAGTTCTTGACCTGCGTGAGTATGAATGCCGTGTCAATAACATCGAGGTGGTGACGTATTTCGACCCGGAAACGCCGCTGACAAGGGCTGATGTACACCGGATGGAACAGGTCTTCCTGAACCTGGTCGGAAACGCCATCCAGGCAATTAGCGATGGCTCCGGCAGAGGCAACATTACGGTTGGGCTGGTGGCGATCGACGGTGTGATACGCATAAGCATCACGGACGATGGCCCGGGAATCCCTGACGAAGTTCTGCCGCATATCTTCGAACAGTTCTACACGACCAAGCCTGTCGGCAAGGGCACAGGGCTTGGCCTGCACATCTGCCAGGAGATTGTCCAGGATCACGGTGGCGAGATTCGTGTGGAGAGCCACGCGCGGCGCGGGACTACGTTCGTGGTTGAGATACCGATCGTCGCCGTCGAAGAGCCTGACGAGCAAGAGATCAACAAAGAAAACCGCCCGCAGAGCTACACCATGCTGCGCGTGCTGGCGGTGGATGATGAGCCGATGATTACAGACCTGCTGAGTCGGGTACTGTCCGGCTTCGGGCATGAGGTTGATGTTGCCAGCGACGGCGCTGAAGCTCTGCGCATGATCAACCTGACGGATTACGACGCAATTTTGCTGGATGTGAAGATGCCGGGGCTTGGCGGTCCGGAGGTTTTGCGCTGTATTGAAGGACTACGCCCGGAGATTACAGAACGCGTGCTGTTCATAACCGGTGACACGGTTTCACCCGCGACACAGGCGTTTGCAGAGTCCCAGGATGTGCTTCACAAGCCATTCTCACTGGATGAATTGAGGAGCAGATTGCAGTACTTCGCCGCTCTAAAAGACCAGAGACAGGTGAGAGAAACAGGTAAAAGGCCCGACCTGACTGCGGGGATTTCACGGATTCCACGCCGGGGCTGAACTTAGAGAATCTAGGCGAGGGTCCAAATATGACAACTTCCAATGCTCATTCGTTCGATTCATATGACAATCACCGTGATGACGAACACGTAAGTGTCTCAGCACGCGATGAGTCAAAGCCCGTGCGGGTCTTCCTGATCGAAGATCACCCGGTTGTTCGTGAAGGCACACGCCGCTTGTTGGAGTTCGATGACGGAGCAACCGTCGTCGGCGAGGCAGACAGTGGCGAGAACGCTCTCGTCTCTCCTGCGCTTGGACTGGCAGAAGTGGTCCTTTGCGACGTTATGCTGCCAGGGATGGACGGCATCGAGACGACGAAGTCCATCCTGGGCAAGTATCCGCACCTGCGGGTCGTGATGCTAAGTTCCTTCGGTGATTCGTACCTGTCCGCCGCACTTGAAGCTGGTGCTTGCGGCTATCTGCTGAAGCGGTCCAGCGGTGATGAGCTGGTTCGTGCCGTCAAGGACGCTGCCAGTGGCGGCGCTCCTCTCTCGCCAGCGCTGAACGCGCTGCTTGTGAACCGGTACCGTGAATTACAGTCCAACAAGGGCGATGCACTGGGGCTGTCAGAACGGCAGGCACAGGTGCTGCAGATGGTGGCCCGCGGCGAGACGACCAAGAAGATTGCAGAGGACCTGTTCCTAAGCCCTGCGACGGTCAAGCGTGAGCTTCGGCATGTGTTTGACCTCATGGGTGTGAACAACAGGGCGCACGCAGTATCGGAAGCTCAACGACGCGGCTTGATCTAGTTTGCCGTCACATTAGCGTTCGACCGAATGACCGGTCAGCCTCATCACGAGGCGGCCGGTCTTTCTTTTTACTGCTTTTCATCCGATTTGCCGTTCATTTAGGCCGAGGTGACGGATTTCTGTCTGCCGTACAAAAAGACCGCTTATTCATGCCCGCGTCGCGCTTGGCTCGCATTCGATGAGACCAGCGGACCCCGGCGGGTTAGCCGTGTGATGCTGTTTTCGCATGGGCGCGACCACATCATTTGAAGCACAAGGCGGTCCGGAACGTCCGGAACGTCGATCATTGGAGGTCCCGACGCTCGAATGTCCGAGATAATCCCGTTCGATAGCCATATACCTGTCCGCCGCAAGAGCGTTCTTGACGTCCTTGTGATCGCTTCACAGGAATTGATTCGTGATGTGATGCGTACGAAACTTTCATCCATTGATGGCGTTCACGTCGTTGGTGAGGCCAGCCACGGTGACGAGGCGATGCGGGCGATGAAGGAGCTGCGGCCGGACGTGGCGATAATCGAGTCGCAGATTGGGCCGGAGGCTGAGGGCGTCCGCTGTGGATATCGCTTCAAGGCAGCGCGGCCTTCAGTTGGCATCGTGGTCATGTCCGATGGATTCAGTCGGGACGTTTCGCAATACCTGACCGTGAAGACCGGATCAGGTTGGTCATTCATCACCCGGTCCGCAGCCCTTGAGCCCCAGAGGCTTTGGAGGGCTATCGAACGATCGGCGCACGGCAACGGCGTGATCGACGTTGGAGTGGAGCGCGCTGCTGCGTCTTCCACTGCTCCGCTGCTGGAACGACTGACGGTTGAGCAGTCACGAGCACTCGAGTTGCTCTCAGCCGGGATTTCAGACACAGGCATTGCAGCCAGGTTGGCTCTAACGCAGCCAGAGGTGCACAGCCTGATCGAATCTCTGCTGGAAGACATGCATATCGAGCACAACCCGCGGATTGACCGTCGGGTGGTTGCAACTCTTGTGTACCTGCGTGAAACCGTGCGTATGCGTGACTGAGCCTGTAGTCGGATCAGGTTATCCTGACCGGGTTATGACTTTCGAACGCCGCATCCTGCCCGAACATCCTGACGCAACCGCTCCTGATGGCTCGGAGATACGCTTGCTTTCTACTGGCATGTCCAACGGCAGCATGGTGCATTGCAGGCTCTCTCCGGGCCTTGTAACGAAGCCTGTGCGGCATCTGAATGTCCAGGAGATGTGGTATTGCACTGCGGGGACAGGTCAGTTGTGGAGGTCGACAGGCGATCAGGAAGATGTACTTGACCTGGTTCCAGGCGTTTCGTGTTCCATATCACCCGGAACCTGCTTCCAGTTTCGGTCTGACGGTGACGTGCCACTGGAAATCGTCATTGCCACGATGCCGCCCTGGCCGGGAGAGCAGGAAGCGGTTCCGTGCGAAGGCAAGTGGCTTCCCTCGGCATGATCCTTTAACCGTTGTTGAAGTGAGACGGGTCTGAAGCATCTGGCCGCTCCTGTGTG
>JAURLM010000035.1 GCA_030831265.1 Chloroflexota bacterium | reverse complement strand
TGATCATCGACGACCGTGACCAGGTCTGAACAACCTGCCGACCGCCAGAGTTCTGCGCAGAGAGAACCTTTTTCATCAACTTCGGGTGGACCCAGGGGCCCTTTTTGATCGACCTGCTCATAAATGTAGATCTCGTTAACGCTGGTATCGCCGACGTAGGATGAACTTGTCTGTCCGCTTGTTGGTGCGGGTTCTGACGCCCCGTGCAGGCTTGCCCCACGGAGTCTTAGGACCGGCCATACCAATCGGAGCTCGACCTTCACCACCACCGTGCGGGTGTGCTGCCGGGTACATGGCGGATCCACGTACCTGTGGCCTTCGACCCAGGTGGCGAGTCCTACCCGCTTTACCCAGCTTCGTGTTCTTGTGGTCCGAGTTGGACACCTGACCAACCGTGGCCATGCACTTGCTCAGCAACCGACGCATTTCACCCGAAGGCAAACGCACAAGTGTGTAATCACCTTCGTGCGCCATGACCTGGGCTGACACGCCAGCGCTTTTGACCAGCTGACCACCACGCCCCGGGCTCGTCTCAATATTGTGAATCGTCGTACCCGTCGGCATGCTGCCAAGATTCATGGCGTTGCCGGTCTCTATCGGTGCCGATTCCTGGCTGGTTATAACCGAGCCGACAATCAGCTTATCAGGTGCAACGATATATCTCTTGGAACCATCTTCATACCGAACCAGCGCTATACGTGCTGTGCGGTTTGGGTCGTACTCAATAGCAACGACTGTAGCGCTCCCGGCTTTGTCGCGCTTAAAGTCCATGATTCGGTAACGGCGCTTGTGGCCACCACCGCGATGACGAACTGTGACGCGGCCGTGGTGGTTACGCCCACCGGTTCGCTTGATCGGCGCGAGTAGAGATTTCTCTGGCTTTGACTTAGTGATGTCACTGAAGTCATCGACAATAGCGTCACGCCTACCCGGCGTAGTTGGCTTTAGAGCTTTCAGTGCCATCTGCTACGCACCCTCAAACAATTGTATTGATTCGCCACTGGCCAGGGTGACGATTGCTTTCTTGGTATCAGGCTGCTTGAACCTGTTACGGCCGTAAGTTTTCATCTTACCGTGCGTCTTCAGGGTGTTCACAGACTTAACGTGAACATTGAAAACCTTCTCAATTGCACGGGCAATGTCGATCTTGGAGGCGCGGAGGTCCACCTTGAACACATATTTGCCGCCCTCTTGAAGAACGGTTGACTTTTCAGTCACTACAGGGGCTTTGAGCACGTCTGTGATATTCATGATGCGGCTCCTTTGCCCCACAACGCGTCGACTTCCTTGACGGCGTCTTGCGTGATGACCATGTTGGGCACGGAAACCGTCTGCAAAACGCTCAGGTTACGAGCCTCAACAGCCTCTACGCCCGGAAGGTTGGCGCATGAACCCACTACGTTGTCGTCCTTGCCAGCGGTAACAATCAATGTTCGCCCGGACAACTGCAGTGCTTTGACCAGCTCAACTACTGAACGTGTCTTTGCAGCCTTGAAGCCGATGGCGTCAAGCACCACAAGGGATTCGTCCCTGACGTGGCCAGAGAGGGCAACCCGCAGAGCCTGCAGACGCATCTTCTTCGGAAGTTTCTGCGTGTAGCTGCGAGGGTGAGGGCCGTGGGCCACACCACCACCGCGCATTGCCGGAGATTTTCGGCTACCCAACCGCGCACGACCGCTGCCCTTCTGGGCGCGCATCTTACGTGTTGAATAGCTGACCTCAGCACGCGTCAGAGTGTCTTGAGTGCCTTGCCGTCGGTTCGCCTGTTGAGCAACCACAGCCTGGTGCAGAAGAGCTTCATTAAACTCCGCGCCCCAAACACTGTCGTCACCAACGACGCTCCCGACAACTTTGCCGGATATGTCTTTAACCTGCAGATCCATCAGCTTAAGCCTGCTTCTCGATCCGAACGATGCTGTTCTTGTGTCCCGGCACCGCCCCGCTAACCAGAACCAGGTTCCGCTGCGGGTCCGCCAGTACGATTTTCAATCCACGCTGCGTGATAGTTGCAGCTCCGTAATGCCCGGCCATCTTTGTCCCCGGCCATACTCGACCCGGCGAGCTACCGGCACCAATTGAACCAGGTGCCCTGTGCCTGTCAGACTGACCGTGGGTTTTTGGGCCACCGGCAAATCCGTGACGCCTTACGCCACCGGAGAAGCCGCGACCTTTTGAGATTCCAGAGACTTTCACCATCTCACCAACCTCAAAAAGGTTTGCAAATATCTTCTGGCCAACTTCGAACTGGCCGAGGTCCTTCACGCTGAATTCCTGCAGGTGACTGAACCGCCCACCAGAACGTTCCATGTGGCCCGCAAGTGGTTTGTTCAGGCTTTTTGCCGTCAGGAAACCAACTTGCACTGCTTCATATCCATTGCGAGCCGCAGTCTTGACCTGCGTAACAACGCAGGGGCCGACTTCCAAAGCGGTAACAGGAACGGCACGACCATCGTCCGTGTAGTAGGTGGTCATACCCACTTTACGAGCGATCAGGCCTTCCATCTCCGGTGCGTCCGGGAATTCTGGCTCAGCCGCAGCGACAGATGTCTCTTCGACTTCTGCTACCGGAGCGTTCTCGGTGGTATTGTCTCCGGCTGATTCCAGCTCAGAGTTTTCTTGTTTTTCTTGCTCTTCCATGACCCTACAGCTTGATGGCGATATCGACGCCAGCCGGAACGTTGAGCCGCGTCAAAGAGTCAATTGTCTTTGAACTTGGCTCAAGAATATCGATCAAACGCTTGTGAACACGCAGCTCAAAGTGCTCTCGAGAGTCCTTGTCTACGTGAGGAGACCGGATCACCGTGAACATCCGACGAGACGTTGGCAATGGCACAGGGCCAGCAACGTTTGCACCGGTGCGTTCAGCGGTTTCCAATATCTGCTGGGACGAAATGTCCAGCAGACGGTGGTCAAATCCCTTGAGGATAATTCGTATTTTCTGTCCGGGCATCGAGCTTACTTCTTCCCGATAAGTGCTTGAGCCACGTGCTGAGGCACGGGTTCGTAGTGGTCCAGCTCCATTGCGAAGCTCGCACGGCCGGTGGTCAACGAGCGCAGGCGCGTGGCGTACTGGAACGTCTCGGCCAGCGGAATAAAGGCCTTGACTTCCTGCACCTCACCACGCTGATTCATCGACTGAATCTGCGCACGACGTGAGTTGAGGTCACCAATCACATCACCAAGATAGTCAGATGGAGTGATCACTTCAATCCGCATTACCGGTTCCATCAGGACCGGCGCTGCCTTCGCCATCGCAGCCTTGAAGGCCATTGATGCGGCAATCTTGAAGGCCATTTCTGACGAGTCCACATCGTGGTATGAACCATCAGTCAGGACAGCCTTGATATCAACGACCTGGTAACCAGCAATGATGCCAGTCTTTGCCGCTTCACGGAAGCCCTGTTCAATAGGTCCGTAGTATTCACGCGGCAGAGTTGCACCGGTAATCGCTGACTCAAACTGGATACCGCTACCGGCCTCAAGAGGCTCAAGTCGCAGTGTGCAGTCACCGTACTGACCGTGACCACCAGTCTGTCGAACAAATTTACCCTGCTCTTCGGACACCTTCGTGATTGCTTCACGGTAGGCAACCCGGGGAGCACCCTGCGTCGCCTCAACATTGAACTCACGCTTCATGCGCTCAATGATGATGTCGAGGTGAAGCTCACCCATTCCAGCTAGGACTGTCTGCCCGCTTTCTTCATCCGTCCACGTCTGAAGAGTCGGATCTTCATCAACAAGACGAACGAGGGCTTCAGTCATCTTCTCCTGGTCGGAGCGTGTCTTAGGCTCAACAGCGACGGAGATAACCGGTTCCGGGAAGTTGATGGACTCAAGAACAATCGGACTGGCCTGATCGGTCAACGTGTGACCGGTAACGGCACTCTTCAGGCCAATGGCAGCGACGATTTCGCCGGGCCCGGCCTGTTTAACTTCCTCACGAGAGTCAGCGTGCATCTTCAGCAGACGCCCAACTCGCTCTCGACCACGAACCGATGGGTTATATACGTTGGTTCCGGCCTCAAGAATGCCTGAGTAAATACGAACATACACGAGACGACCAACGTGCTGGTCTGTAACCACCTTGAAGGCGAGGGCGCTGAGCGGCTCCTCCGGGTCAGGGTGACGCTCCAGCTTGATGGATTCATCAGACGGGTCAAAACCGGTAACAGGCGGGACATCCAGCGGTGATGGCAGGTAATCAACAACGGCGTCGAGTAGCGGATGAACACCACGGTGACGCAGCGCCGAACCAACCAGCACCGGGAATATCTTCATTGAGATAGTGGCCCGGCGCAGAGCCGCCTTCAACTCCGCCTCGCTGATCTCTTCTTCGCCCAGGTACTTGTCCATCAGGGCGTCGTCAGTCTCAACGATCTTTTCAACCATGTGCTGACGAGCAGCCTGCGCACGCTCTGCATATTCAGCTGGGATTTCCACCGTGGCGTGACCAATGGCATCAGCAGATTCGTACACGTATGCGCACTGCTTGATGAGGTCAATCATTCCTGAAAATTCGGATTCGGCACCCAGCGGTATCTGGATTGGAACCGCATTTGCACCGAGACGCGCATGAAGCGTTCCAACAGCAAAATCAAAGTCCGCACCAAGGCGGTCCATCTTGTTGACGAACACCATACGCGGGACTTTATAACGGTCAGCCTGACGCCATACCGTCTCTGACTGGGGCTGCACGCCCGAGACAGACTCAAGCACGACCACGCCACCGTCGAGAACTCGCAGGCTACGCTCAACCTCAGCGGTGAAGTCCACGTG
>JAURLM010000034.1 GCA_030831265.1 Chloroflexota bacterium | reverse complement strand
CCGGTAACGACCATCCAACCAGCATTCCAACGGGCGTATTCCCAACTTCCGACGGTCACATCAACATAGCCATCGCCGGACAGGCCATATACGAGCGATTCTGCGAGGCTATCGGCGCGGGACACCTGAAAACTGACGAAAGATTCTCCACCGCGGCTGCTCGCTCCACCAACCGGGTGGAGATGAACGCAGCCATATCAGAAGTCACCCGCACCAACAGCAGCGCACACTGGATCGAACTGTTCAACGCCGCCGGCGTCCCGTCCGGTCCGATCTACTCGATGGACCAGGTCTTCGCAGACCCGCAGGTGAAGCATCTTGGAATGGCCGTTCCGGTCAGTCACCCGCGCATGGGCACGTTTCCAATCGTGAACCAGGCCATCAAGATGAGCCGTACGCCATCGTCAATCCGTACGGCTACCCCCGAACAGGGCGAGCACACAGACTCAATCCTCGCTGACCTGGGTTACGATGACGCAACCATCAAGGAATTCCACGAAAACGGCGTCGTCTGACGCTTCAGGGAAAAACAATGACAAGACTGGAACTCAAGACCGAACGGATGATCGCCGAAGTCGAAAGCGGCGTTGGCTGGATCACCTTCAACCAGCCGAACAAGCACAACGCCGTTTCGTACGACATGTGGACGGCAATCCCTGAGATTTGCGATGCCTTTGCCGCAGACCCGGAAGTGCGCGTTGTCGTGATGAAAGGCGCTGGAGAGCGGGCGTTCGTTTCTGGAGCCGATATTTCCGAGTTCGAGGAGAAGCGCGGCTCCGCTGGAGATATTGCCGTCTACGAACAGGCGACAGGTGCGGCGAACGAGGCCTTGCGGTCGCTCGAAAAACCGCTCATCGCCATGATTCGCGGCTACTGCATTGGCGGTGGGTTAGGCCTGTCCCTCTCCGCTGACCTGCGAATCGCCTCAGACGATGCCCAGTTTGCCGTTCCTGCTGCAAAGTTGGGTCTCGGATACGGTTACGGCGGCATCAAGGAGTTGATGAACATCGTCGGGCCGTCGTTTGCGAAGGAGATATTTTTCACAGCCCGGAGATTCGATGCCGGAGAGGCGCGGACGATGGGACTGGTTAACCGAGTCGTCCCTGCCGCTGACCTCGAATCAGCCACTCGCTCGTACGCAGAACTGATCGCTGGCAACGCCCCGCTCACGGTCAAGGCGGCAAAAGCAGCGGTCAACGAGGGAGCGAAAGACCCGGATGCTCGTGACATCGCCGCCGTTGATGCGATGGTGGCGGCATGTTTTGCCAGCGAAGATTACAAGGAAGGTCGCCGCGCATTCATGGAAAAGCGCAGGCCGCAGTTCCAGGGCAAATAGCCAGGGACCATGTGCGTATTCGAGTTTGCCCCGCCCACCGGGTGCTTCACTCTGGTTCAGGACGAAGGTAATTCCGTTTTACTGGTTACTGGCAGAGTGAGCTTGAGCTAGTTCCTAAAACCAGCCCGTCAGCCAGTGCCAGAAATCTGCTGCCAGTTCCGTCGCCACCCAGCGGTCAAGGTACTGACCGCCGTGCAGCACCCATTCCTGCCCCATCTTGAGAACAACTATTGCCAGCAACAGCTTTATGAGGCTGCTGCGGGTGAACTGGAAACCCGGCCACCAGTGCTTCTGCGCCGAGATTCCCACGAACCAGAACTCGAACACATTCGGGAATGCCAACAACACCGGTCGTGACTCCACCACCTCGAAAACGGCCACTCCGATAATGCGGTAGACAAACAGCGCTACGGCGATAGTTCGCACCGGCCCCTGCCACCTGAGAGCGACAATCAGAAAAGTCGCCATGTAGACAAGGTCTAGCAACTTGTCGAATGCCTGGTAGTTGCCAATGCCGCCGAGGTGAAGCCAGCCCATCAAGAACAGGTCTGAGAAATCAACCACGATAGCAATCAGCGCACCGGCGAACGCCCAGCGAAGCACAGGTAGTGACCCGCCGATGCGGATCAGCCCGATTATCAGTTGCTCAAGAGTCATGTTGGCAGGAATCAAGCCACCGTATCGTTGTGGAGCATCTAGAATACGCCCGGCTCCGGGCTGCGACGCCCGACAAACAACAGGATTGGGCGGTCACGCATTGAAGATTGAAAAGATCGAAACATGGCTGGTAGGGCAGTGGCTCACGGTCCGCGTCACCTGTGACGATGGCACGTACGGCGTTGGCGAGGGCAATTTCTGGAGTTACGCCGAGGCCAGTGAACTGATGGCGCACCGGATCATTGATGATATTCGGGGCACTGAGCCTCGTGACCTTGATCGTATCTGGAACTACGTCTACCGAAAGTACAGTTTCCGCAGCCCCGCCCTCACGTCCGCCATGTCAGCTATCGACATGGCCCTCTGGGATATCCGGGGCAAGCGGTTCCAGGCCCCTGTCTGGGACATGCTCGGTGGAAAGTACCGTGACCGTGTGCGTGCAATAGTTTTGCTCGGTGCATACGGTCCTTACGGCCCCCTTGATGGCCCAACGGGGTTCGCCAGCGCTGCACGGGCAGCGAAGAACGACGGCTACACCGCACTCAAGATGACGCCGTTCCCCAAAGACTGGGGTCTCAAAGCCTACTCAGACCTCGTTCGTCAGAACACGACCATAGTCGAAGCCGTGCGCGAAGAGGTTGGCTGGGAGTTCGATATCGGCATTGAGATTCACCGCAATATGTCGCCCGCGGAAGGAATCGTGTTCGCCCAGCAGATCGAAAAGTTCCTGCCGTACTTCTACGAAGACCCCATCGCACCTGACAGCGTTCTCAGCATGGGTGACGTTGGCCGCAACATCCGCTTGCCGCTTGCCGTTGGTGAGCGCAACAACACCATCTGGGAGTTCAGGGAATACTGCCAGCAGCCCAATGTGGCGTTCCTGAAGCCGGATATCGGCCTTGCCGGTGGCTTCACGCACTGCCGCAAGATTGCTGCGATGGCCGAGGGTTTCCATGTTCGCATCGCCCCTCACCACTTCCTGGGACCGATCTCAACAATGGCACTGGTTCACATAGCGGCAGCAATGCCGAACTGGGATGTGAATGAATACGCCCCGGAAAAAGGCACGTTCAAAGAAAAGGTAGTTACCAACATCGCCGAGGTAAAAGACGGCTACTTTGTGATTCCAGAGGAGCCGGGGCTCGGCATTGATATCGTGGTAGACGAGATGGAAAAGCAGCAGCGCATCTTCAGCAACGGAGAGACAGCAACAAGGCCAGACGGATCAATAGCGTTGCGCTAGGTTTTCCATTCACTTTCCGCACTATTAGGACAAAGCAACATGACAGACAGGCTGAAAGGCAAGGTGGCGCTCATCACAGGTGGTGGGGGCGCGATGGGCGGTGCACAGGCAACGCTGTTCGCACAGGAAGGCGCTGCCGTTTGCGTCGCTGACGTGAACCTTGATGCTGCAAAAGCCGTTTCCGACCGTATCGTGTCCTCCGGCGGACGAGCAATCCCGTTTGCGCTGGATGTACGTTCTGCCGATGCCTGGGCAGCGGCGATAGGCGAGACAGAGAAGAATCTCGGTAATGTCACAACTCTCTGCAACAACGCCGGGGCCAACTTCCGGGTCAGCTTTGACGAACAGACCGAAGAGCAGTGGCACATCATCATGGAAGTCGGTCTGACTGGCGCATTCCTCGGAATCAAGGCCGCAGTTCCGTCGATGCGCAAAGCCGGTGGCGGCGTCATCCTCAACATGGGTTCGCTTGCTTCGATACGACCGGGCGGCGGCAGTCCCGGTTACGCAGCGCAGAAGATGGGCATGGTTGGTCTAACACGCTCAGCCGCGGCGTCGTATGCGAGGGACAACATTCGTTGCGTCATCGTCT
>JAURLM010000033.1 GCA_030831265.1 Chloroflexota bacterium | reverse complement strand
CGCACTGCGGAACAATCGCGTAGTGGGTTTTCTCCTTTCAGAGTTCCAGGCAGGGGAATACGGATTGCCGCGTGGCATGTGGATTGTGGCGATAGGCGTTGATCCGGACGAGCGACGGCAGGGCATCGGCCGAATGCTGGTCGATGAACTCCAGACGCAATGCGCCGAACGCGGCACGCAAGACCTGTATGCGGTGCTGCGCCCGGATGATTCTCGCATCGCCGCGTTTCTCGCTTCCTGTGGGCTTGCAGATTCAGCAGTCAAGGTCATGGGGCAGCGCATCACCGGCTGAAATTTCTGCAGCCGACTGCGAAAAGTCACAAAAACACGATTCTTAATACTGCGGAGTTGTGCGGGCTGGAAACCCTAGACTTGGTGAACCTGCCATTCGTAATCGCACGCGGACCGCAGCAAATCCTGCTCAGCGACTTCTAACGTGCGCAGCTGCATCTCCCGGGAGACGGATCCATGCCCGAGCATTTTGACAATTTCGCACCCGACCGAGTCGGGACAGCCACTATCAAGGTAGTTGGCGTAGGTGGCGGCGGCCAGAACGCCGTCTCACGCATGTACCGGGACCCAATCCCCGGTGCTGAATACATCATCGTTAACACGGATAAGCAAGCCATTGAGCTTTCGCCTGTTCCGGTGAGGCTCCGAGTGGGTGACGGCACTGCTCGCGGTCTTGGTGTTGGTGGTGACCCTTCAAAGGGTCGCCAGTGCCATGAAGAGGACAAGGAACAGATCAAGGCCGCCCTTGAAGGGGCAGACCTGGTCTTTGTCGCCGCCGGTATGGGTGGCGGAACCGGTACTGGTGGCGCACCCGTCGTCGCTGAAGTTGCACAGGAAATCGGCGCACTTACCATTGGTGTTGTCACCAAGCCTTTTGGATTTGAAGGTTCACACCGCCAGCGCAAAGCCCTCGAAGGAATCGAGGAACTGCGCGCTCATGTAGACACACTCATCGTCATCCCTAACGACCGTTTGCTGGCCATGAGCGATGAAGCTCTGACCATGAACAACGCGTTCAAGATGGCTGACAACGTACTGCGCCAGGGTGTGCAGTCAATCGCTGAACTGATTCTCGTTCCGGGTGAGATCAACCTGGACTTTGCGGACGTGCGTGCTGTCATGCAGAACGCTGGTCCCGCATGGATGGCAATCGGTAAGGGCAGCGGCCCTGACCGCGCTATCGAGGCCGCCGAAGAGGCAATCAACAGCCCGCTGCTTGAGGTGGACATCGACGGTGCTACCGGTGTTCTGTTCAACATCACCGGTGGTTCTGACCTGACGCTTGATGAGGTTCACCGAGCTTCAGAGGTGATCTCTGGTCGGGTTCACCCGGATGCGAACATCATCTTTGGTACTGTCACAGACCCTTCGATGGACAACGAGATTCGTATGACGGTTATCGCCACCGGATTCAAGGTGGCTGGTGATAGCGAATCAGAGGCTGACCGCATTGCCCGACAGGCGATTGAGGATCCGTCCCTGATGGCCATCCCGCCGTTCCTGCGCCATCACCCGGCTGCACGGCGCCGCTACCGCAACGGTGGCATGTTCCGCCAGCCAGACCTTGATGAGCAGCAGCGGGAAGAGTCCGAGACGCTGGCAGGAGACTAATCCCGCCTGTCTGGATAGCTGAAAACTGAGAGATGCAAAACACCCCGGTGAATTTTCACCGGGGTGTTTTCTTGTCATGAAAGATTAAAGGTCAGTACATTATTATACTTGCGGTAGCATTTATAGCACGTAGGTTTGTTAAATGTTGTTTTATTCGACTCCCCACAAGTATGGCAGTATTGTTCTGAATAGTCAGGGTCGCCAAACTGTTTCCAAATTGAGTAGCAGTCTTTGCAGTATGGGTGAGTTGGGTCAGCTTTCAATTCACCTGAACATCGAATGCAATACCCTGTCTCAGGTATATTGGACAATGCTTTTTTAGTGTTTAGGGTGCTTGTGCTTCTGGTAGTAGTGGCGACTGTCTCTTGAGGGATTTTCTTAACTTCAACTTGAAGTTCCTCGCTGATACGGATCAGGCGCATTACCTCTTGGTACACTCCATCGTAAAGCTTTGGGTCAGACTCTCGATTGACTAGAATTCCCATTTCCTCGTTGTTAACTTGAGAGAATTCGTAGAGATTCATTGAAGTGATGAGTGCTTCGGGTTCGTTCAAGAAGCATTTCGCGTGCAAATTCTTGCAATAACTCGTTCGTATTGATGCTTTCGAGCGGAGCCAGTTGTTTTCTTCTGGAATAAGTTCATTCTTGCCATATATCACGCGGATATCGATCTTGAATCGATCTTGGTCGTCAAGTAACTGCCGCAGGCGTTCGTTAATTTTCAGGAACTGACTAACAAGAACGAGTCGTTCCTTGGCATCTTTGATTAACCGTTCAAGTTGGTACGTGACACCAGATGTTGTGAGAAATTCAGACACTGGGATACCGGCTCGCTACTCATTGAAAAGCTCATTGATAACGTACGCACCATAAATTACAGATTCGGAGACGGCAAGACGGAGATTGCCTAATCTAGCGCGTCCTTCAACGTGTGTGTATGAAAAGGCTGGGCATTACTGGGAGCGTCAAGGGACTACAGACTCACTTGTTTGCTACTTCGGCAGTGCGTCCAATGCGGCATTGGCCCTTGCTGTCGGGCCGTTGTAGCGCGGGTCAGCAACAACTGCGAAGGCATCTGCAAGCACCGAAATCTGCGATGGTGACGCAGGGACTACCCGGTAGCGCATCTTTGCCAGCTTGCGGCTTATTCGCTGGGCAAGCGGGCCGCTCTTTGCCCGTGTAGCCGCACTTTTCTTCGCCGCTCCAAGCTCCACAATAGCGATAAGGCTGCGGAGCGCAGACTCTGCGCCGCCCGATACTGCAATCTGTAGCTCCCGGCCCAACTTGTCAGATGCGCCGATGAACACAATCTCACCTTCATCGAAAACAGCCAGTAACCCAGTCCTGTCCGCCAGCATCCACGTACCTTCTTCGGTGAGCGGCAGCGTCTCGCCCTCAAGCAGGTCGCGGTAAAGCTGCTCCCATTTTCCGAGGTGTGCTGGTGTGAATACAGGCATTTTCAGATCAGTAATGTAACGGGCACCACGGTTCGCGCTCAGCGGCGAATGCACGGTCTGCTGCGGCAAGTGCCCCTGCTGTGCGTTCTTCGACCCGCACGGCGCGGGCGAGTTCACTGAACTTTACACTGCCAAAATAGCACGTAGAGAGAGACGCGGTCGGAAGCACGATGTCCGGTGCATCGTTGGTGCGTTCGCAACTGGCTTTCCCACCAGACACGGCCAGGCGGTATCTTCCGTCCGTCCAGGGGCAGAATTCGTCCGCGACTTCGAACACGATGTTGCAGTCTGCGCTGTATGTGCGAGAGGTCAATGCCCGCTCCACATCAAGGATTCGCAGCCAGATGGCGTCATACAACCTGCGCTTTAGCTGGCGCGGGTCGGCCAGCATCCACCATAGCGGGTCATCGAGCGGCATGGTGGAAACCGATATCTCGTTCACGAGATCGATGCCGAGCAGCAGTTGCCACAGCGCCGCGTGGG
This sequence comes from Chloroflexota bacterium, assembly GCA_030831265.1. GTDB lineage: Bacteria > Chloroflexota > Dehalococcoidia > Lucifugimonadales > Lucifugimonadaceae > JAJCYX01. Next base: position 245 of record JAURLM010000033.1, on the reverse strand, counting down.
CAGCGTCTGTCGCCCCGATCATCTCTTCCACCTTAATGTTTTTACGGCCGTCAGGATCGCCGGTGTCCACGGTCTTGTAGGCGATGTAGCCTTCGGGGCTGCCGTCTTCTTTGTAGACCGCGTAGAACATCATCTTGTCAGTTGCTGTGCGGTCTTCCGGCAGCGGGTGGTTCCACTGCCACATGCCAGGCGTACGCTGCGGCATTCCTGGGTGCACGGACATGGTACGGGTCCAGATGCCAGGG
>JAURLM010000032.1 GCA_030831265.1 Chloroflexota bacterium | reverse complement strand
CGTTGCCAGACGCGGGCAGGCGATGCGAGAGTCCATGCCGCCGAGATACGGAAACCCCGGCGAAAACCCGATCATGTAGACGCGGTAGGCAACGCTGGAATGGATCTTGATTACTTCTTCGGTGGTCAAACCCGCGTGTTCGGCTACATTCTCAAGGTCAGGGCCGCTCTCGCCACCGTATGCAACCGGCAGTTCGTATACCAACGGAGCGCGGGATGTTTTTGCAGTACCCGTTTCGCCAACGTAGCCATCGTGGCCAACCTCGAAGGAAGCAAGGTATCCAGACAGCTCGCTAATTACATCAGCATAGTCAAATTCGAACGCGTGATATCCGACCAGCAGGGAACGATAGGTCGGCACCATCTCTCTCAGCCATGCAGGTGCCGCAGACGTCAACCGGTCTGCCAGTGCATATACGCCGTCATTTATCGCAGGTGAAATCTCGTCACCAAACTCGATGATGACCGCCTGGTCACCTGCTGGCAGTATGAGCGGGTACCCCGTTATTGGCTGATGCACTTCGCTCATGGTTCGATCTCCGCAAACGGCCTAAACGATCTCTGACATGCGCGTGATCTTCACGCCAGCGGCTTCCAGCTCGCTTCGGACTGCACCCGCAAGCTGCACTGCCCCTGCGGTGTCCCCGTGGAGACAAATCGAGTCCGCTGAAAAATCAATTACGGTGCCATCCACCGCAACCACTTTTCCCTCTGCAGCCAGCATCTTCGACCGTGCAACAACTTCGCCTTCGTCGTGAACGACAGCACCCGGTTGAGATCGCGGGACAAGTGTTCCTTCCGGTGTAACGGCGCGGTCTGCGTAACATTCGCGAGCAACGCGTACACCTTCTGCACGGGCAACCTTCTCCCATACAGAACCTGCCAGCACAACGTGAATCAGGTCGCTGTCGATGGATTTCACGGCATCGACAATCGCCTGTGCGACGTGCTCATCGCGCACTGCCCTGTTGTAGAGAGCACCGTGCGGTTTCACATGCTGCAACCGGTGATTTGATGAGAACGCCATCAGTGCGCCAACCTGATACTTAACACTGTTATGTATCTCTTTTGGCGTCAAAGCCATCTCACGACGACCGAATCCGCTGAGATCGGGGTAGGCAGGATGCGCCCCAATGCCGACACCGTGCTTTTCAGCAAGAGAGACCGTAAGTGCCATCCAATCCGGGTCACCGGCGTGGAAGCCCGTGGCGATGTTTGCAGATGTGATGTAGCGGACGATCTCTTCATCGAAGCCAAGCTTGTACCCGGCGAATGATTCGCCGATGTCCGCATTGAAATCGATTACACCTGTGGGGTCGGGGCTCATTCTTGCGCGTCCGTGTGAACTATGAAATTACTGTGAATCCGGTATGGCGGTGACCGGGTTCGGGAATGTGACGAACACTAGCATAAGGGGAATCGGACGGAGTGTAAGCCTGCGGACGATTCCGGCTACGGTTGTTAATGACGTCAGCACGCATTGGCGAGAATTTTCCATGTCGCAGAGTTACAGGGACCAGAAACTACCGTACGAATTCGTCGAACGTATTCGTGCGCTGGAAGACGTTTACCTGAAAACAGACGACCCGATGATGCAGTCCGGATACGATGGCGGTGCAGCACGCTGGAAAGAGGAGCGCGGGCCAATTGTCAAAGCCATTGACCGTGATGGCACATTCATGAACGTCGGCTGTGCGAACGGCTTCTTGCTGGAATCACTTGCGGCATGGGTGACACTGGAAAAACGGTGGCACATCATCCCCTACGGAGTAGACATGAACCCCGGGCTTGTCGTCGAGGCGATGCGACGCTGGTCCGGCATAGCCGACCACTTCTGAGTTGCTGACGCATGGGAGTTCAGCCCGCCGGAGAAGTTCGATTTCGTCTACTCGCTGGCTGATTGCGTTCCGGAAAATTTTCTTACGTCGTACGTAGCGCGGCTGCTGGACCGATATGTGAAACCCGGAGGCCGACTCATCATGGGTCACTACGGCAGCAAGGCGCGGCGTATTGAGCCCATGAACATCGGTGAGGTGCTGAACGACTACGGGTTCCCGGTGGCTGGGACGATGCAAGGCGGGAAGATGCGGGATCACGCTGGCCCAGTCACAAGATTCGCATGGCTTTCTAACTGACTGAGACTAGAAGCCCAGTTTCCGCTCCCGCATGCTGATAAAGCGACCCTGCCCGATCACGATGTGATCTATCACCTCCACATCCAGCAGCTTCCCGGCTTCCACAAGCTGGTGCGTCAGCCGAACATCTTCAGGGCTCGGCGTCGGGTCACCGGACGGGTGGTTGTGCACCACCATCACCGCGGGCATGTTTCGTCGGACGGCCGATGCAAACACTTCAGCAGGCCTCACCAGCGCTGCGTTGACACTGCCGACGTACAGGTCATCGCTGCCCATCACCTGGTTTTTGGTGTTCAGGAGCACAACTCGCATATGCTCACGGTCGAACCCGGACATCTCCGGCATGTACATCTTTGCGATATCCGCCGGGGTTCCTATGCGCTGTGACTCGTTCGGCTCCAGTGCTGCCACCCTGCGGCCAAGTTCGATTCCTGCCAGGAGTTGACACGCCTTGGCATCAGAAATTCCCTTGAGAGAACAGAGCTCCTCGTAACTGGCGCGGGACATTCCCTGCAATCCACCAACACTTGCCAGCAAACGTGAAGCCATCGCAATGACGTTTTCCCCTTCGAGTCCCGTCCGCAGCAAGATTGCCATCAATTCGGCATTAGACAGGTTGCCTGCACCGCGGGCTCGCAGTCGCTCGCGCGGTCGTTCCTCGGACGGAAAATCGCGTATCGCCGGGCCAACAGGGCCAGTTGAAAGAAGTTCGCTTTTCGTCTGTGTAACCAATGCCGTGCTCCGTTCACAGGTAAACCTGGAGCACAGGTTAGCCGCACGCTGACATCAACTCGAAGCGCCAATGTCACACACGCAAAAACGTTAGCTGACTGCGTATGCGGCCTGCATCAACCCTCGTGCGTATGCAGTCGTATAGGTGAATCCGGTGTAGCGGTGCGACGAAATTCCCTTGAACGGGTTTTCTTTATCAGCATCGATCAATGGCGGGTGCTCCGGGTAGATGAGCCGCGGGTACTTCTGTCGTACCAGTTCGCGCATCACACCGAACATATCTACTTCGCCTTCGTCCACGTACACCTCGGTGTATTTCTGGCCGGGGATTTCGGTAACCACGTTGCGGAAGTGAACATGGTTGATCTGGTCACGTTCACCGAAATACTTGCACACTTCAACCGGGTCACCACCGAGTTCGCGCGTTACACCGCAATCGAAGGTGATCCCGTTGTGTGGACTCTTGACGATGTCCACCAGCTTCTTCCAACCCTCTATGCTTCCCATAATCTGCTCTGAGCCACGGCTGATCGGCGCTGGCGGGTCATTCGGGTGCAGGGCCAGACGTACACCAGCCTCTTCGGCAGCCGGGATGACGGCTTTCAGGAAGTAAGTGATGTTCTCCCACATCTCGTCCATCGTGTGTGCGCCTTCTTCCGGGAGTGGAGGAAGG
>JAURLM010000031.1 GCA_030831265.1 Chloroflexota bacterium | reverse complement strand
ATCGCGGGCTATGCAACCCTCTACATCGCCATCGCAGGGCCATTCGACGCCTTCGCTCCCGAAGCCTTCTGGCTGCACATGATCCAGCACATCATCATCTCGATGATCTCTGCGCCCCTGCTCCTCCTCTCAAGCCCGATGGCAGCATTCCTGTGGGCCATGCCAGAGACCGTACGCATGGGCGCAGGAGACCTCCTTAAACGTGATGGTGTCATCCAGCGAGCGATGCGGTGGCTTATTGACCCGCGCATCACGGTTCCATTGTTCATGGGTACGCTGTTCGCATGGCACGCACCGGCACTGTTCTCAGCTGCCATCGAAAACAACTACGTCCACTACCTGCAACACTTCACCTTCTTCGCCACCTCAGCACTCTTCTGGTGGCCCATCATCGGCCCTGCGCCGGTGCGATCAAAACTCTCATACGCCGCACGGCTCCTGTACCTGCTCTCAGTCGTCACGCCAACCGCTGTGCTGGCATCCATCATCACGATGACCCCCAGCGTCATCTACAAGAACTACCTCGGCTCTCCAATGCACTGGGGCATGACGCCGTTGGAAGACCAGACGCTGGCCGGGTTGATACTGTGGATCCCCGGAAACGCCCTGTACCTCGCCGCACTGACCGCCATCTTCTTCACATGGTCATCGCATGAATCAAAAGGCGCTGTGACGGCAACACGCACGCCTGTGCGCCGTCGCGGCCCTGCCCCGGTGCGAGGCGGCACACTACAAAAGCCTGCCGGGAAGCCTGAGAAGTGACCGACGCCGACGAGATACGGCAGTGGACGGTGACAGGTCGCGTGCAGCGAGTTGGCTTCCGGGCGTTCGTGCAGCGTGAGGCGAGCCGACTGGGGTTGCGAGGGACGGTGAGGAACACTTCCGACGGTGCGGTGGAGGTCGTGGCAGCGGGAAGTTCTGATCTGCTGGAAAGCCTGGCCGCAAAGCTGCGGCAGGGGCCTCCCGCGTCGAGCGTAGACAGCGTTTCGATGGTCGCCGACTCGACCGTCTCGCTCGCCGAACTGCCGTCCGACTTCCACATCACCCGATAGGCGTTTTCGGCCCCCACTTTTCCTCCCCTGTACGCGGTACATGACCGTCGAAACGCGCGGTCCACAGGCATACATATAGACGTCAGCAACAGCATCGCGAATTTGGCGTTTCGTGGTTCAGCCAGCGACGTCGCAAAGAAATGTATATATGCCGAGCTGAAGCCGGATTTCCGTCTCGCGTGGGGTAGTTCGTACTCACGGATTAGGCGTTCAGATCCGTTCGGAACTATCCGATTTGGCTAATTGACGCGATACTCACCGCATGGCAAAGCCACAACCACAACGTCTCCCGATGAAAACCTTGGAAACAACTGGGTTATGCGCGTCGTGTGGTTTCCTCGGATTGTGGTCAAACGAAGGTGAACTCTGGGAGGCAGACGAAAACTACCGCCTTTCGGGACAAACAACTTCGGGAAAGATTTCGCAGCGACGACTCCCGATATGCGCAGCTCTCCGCCTAGATTTCAGGCATGATATGCAAGAACACATGAAATCCGCGTCTACGATCAAACCGTCCGATGATTTCAATGACCGAACGATTCACCCGATACCAGAGGATTCACTGGCGGTCGTCGCTGATGACACCCGTGACTGTAATCGCACCGAGAAACAGCCGTATGGTTGGTTTCAGTGGCAACCAGGCTTCTCTCCAATGGAACACAGGCGGATGCTGGACCGTGAATTCATGCTCAAGCGGGAAGATGACCGCGATAAGGAGATGCGCGACCGAGAAGACGCGCGTGATAACTTCAATCTCAAATTCCGGATTGGTGAGATAGTCTTCTTGTCGTTGGTGGCAATCGTTGCTGCCCTTGTGGGCAGAAGCTGGTAACCAACACCCTACCGCGTCATCGCTTTTCGCACGGCGTCTTTCCAGCCTGCGTACAGGCCCAGGCGTTCGCCATCACCCATCCTCGGTTCGTAGCGTTCGGCCGCCTGCCACAGCGAGGCAATCTCCGAGTCGCTGCGCCATGTTCCGTATCCCCTGCCCGCCAGGAACGCCGCACCCAGCGCAGTCGTCTCCTGCACCGCAGCCACCTCCACCGGCCTGCCCAGCATGTCCGCCTGGAACTGCATCAGAAAGCCGTTCTGCGTCTGGCCACCATCCGCACGCAGCGGCCTGTCCCCTCTCCGCCGCCCCGCAACACTGTCCATCACGTCGATGACATCCTTCACCTGGTACGCGGTCGACTCCAGCGCTGCCCGTGCAATCTGACGCTTGCCGCTGCCGCGTGTCAGCCCGACTATCACGCCGAGTGCCGAAGCGTCCCAGTACGGAGCGCCAAGCCCCACGAACGCCGGGACGAGGTAAACACCCTCGTTGCCAGCAGTCTCCATCGCCAGCAACTCCGTCTCGGCGGCGTGGCCGATCATGCCAAGACCGTCTCGCAGCCACTGGACGGTCGCCCCGGTCGAAAATACCGACCCTTCCAGCGCGTACGACCGCTTCGACCCGACCTGGAAGCCCATCGTCGCCAGCAGGCCGCCTTCTTTCGACCCTGCAACCCTGTTCCCCGTATTCGTGAGCACAAATGCGCCTGTGCCGT
>JAURLM010000030.1 GCA_030831265.1 Chloroflexota bacterium | reverse complement strand
GGCTGCTGACTTACGTCCTGCAGGGGTGTAAAGTTCCCCGCGTTTCACGAATCCACTGCCCCCAGGAGGCTCTTTACAGGATGAAAGCTGCGCGGTTAGTTGCTCCACAGAAATTTGAGTTTATTGACGTACCGGAACCGGTCACAGACGTTGGGTTCGCAAAGATCAAAGTAGAAGCGGTTTCGGTCTGCGGAAGCGACATACATAGTTCATACCACGCACCACTGCCGGAAGAAGCCTACCCGCTGGCTCCGGGTGTTCCTTGCCATGAGATAGCAGGAACGATCGTCGAGAGTCGGAGCCCGGAACTCAAAGAAGGGCAACGTGCAATCGTTATCCCAACTCGCGGGCAGGGTGGCCTTGTCGAATACATCACGCAGGAGCCGCTTCGCATCATTCCTGTTCCTGATTACGGCCTCATTGAAGATTGGGTGATGTGCCAGCACACCGGTACGGTTCTTTACTCTGCCAAGCACTGGGGAAACCCGGCTGGTAAACGCATAGCTGTGCTGGGACAAGGCGGGATAGGCCTTTCATTCGCGATGATTGCCGAACGGCAGGGTGCAGACCAGATCATCGGTATCGACAAGCTGGACTACCGACTTAAGAAGTCACTTGAACTCGGTGCCACGCACACGGTCAACCCTGACCGTGAAGACCTTTACAGCACTCTTGATGAGATCACCAAGGGCGAAGGCGTAGACATTGTTGTCGACGCATCAGGCAACAATGATGGGTTTGAGACCTGTATCAACATTGTGAAGCCACATGGCACGTTCATTAACTTCTCCCTGACGGGTCCTATCAAAGAGCGCACCTCGTTCGTCCACGCTGAGTGGATGGTCAAGGCATGCACGATCATCCCCACGCAAATTGCGCGCACGAACCAGCCCACGAAGGAAATTCGTGAGATGGTTGCGCTCAAAGATCGCGGATGGCTTGACCCGGCGGTGCTTAAGACGCACAAACTGGACTTCAATGACGTGCAGCAGGCGTACGACATGTACGCCAACTACAAGAACGACGTCATCAAGGTAGCGATGTCGCTCAGCTAACCGGGTATTTAGCCAGCTAACCCCAGTTGATACGTTCGCTGTTTACACAGTCGGGCGGTAGTTCGCCGCGCAGCACCGCCAGGATGTTGTCGACGGTCATCTGGGACATCTTGCGCCGGGTTCCAACTGTTGCCGATGCGATGTGTGGCAGAAGCGTTACGTTCTCCATTGACAGCAGTGGGTGATCTGTGGGGATAGGTTCCGGGTTGGTGACATCCAACGCTGCATAGGCAATCGTGCCATCTCGTAGAGCGTCAGTCAGTGCATCGGTATCTACGATAGGGCCACGTGCCGTGTTGATGAGCACCGCGTGCTTTGGCATTTTCTCAAGTTGTGCCTTGCCGATCAGGCCGTTGGTTTCTGGTGTAAGCGGGCAGTGGATCGAAACGAAGTCTGATTTTGCAAGCAGTTCATCCAGCGAGCCGACTCTCGTACAACCGAGGTCGTCCTCTGGCTGCGTGCGGTTGTGGTATACAACATTCATGCCTGAAGCCAGTGCTCGTTTTGCTACGGAGCTTCCGATGCGACCCAGCCCGACAATACCAAGGGTAGAACCGTTGATGTCCTGGCCCAGGAGATCAAGCGGGTCAAACCATTTCCATTCGCCTTTGCGAACAAACCGGTCGCTCTCCGCAAGTCGTCTTCCGGCCGCCTGGATGAGAGCGAATGCGAAGTCCGCAGTTGTCTCTGTCAGCACTCCGGGAGTGTTGCCGACTGCGATATTGCGTTCGCTTGCGGCGTTTACATCGATGTTGTCGTACCCAACACCAAACTCAGCTATCACCTTCAGTGAATCACCCGCTGCGTCCATCACCTCTGCATCGATCTGGTCGGTGATATGGGCAAAGATGGCGGTGCAGCCCCTTACTGCTTCGAGCAACTCCGGCCGTGTAGCCGGTGCGGGCCTGGTGAGGACTACTGTGTCAGCCGCTGCTCGCAGCCGATCCATCTCCTCTTCAAACTGGCGTCTGGTTACAAGTACCTTTGCTGGCAATATGGTCTCCTCCTGAACGTTCTACCGAATCGTAGTGCTGTATACCGTGCAAATCACAGCCGTTGGCGATGTGTCTCTGGCGACGAGAGTGTACAGGTATCAGACTGCAATACGGGGATGACGGGCGTAAAGTGTGGGTTGCCGCAGTCACCGGTTCGGTGTGAAGTTTCCGTTTGATGCGTGGCATGGTTTGTCGTTTCGTAAAAGCGAGTAGTAATTGATCTTCATAGGTATCCCAAGAGGGATGGTTATCCTGCGTGTAGCCAGCATTGTTACGTTGCTGGTATTGCTGACGCTCGGTGTTTCAGGATGCCGGAGTGAGTCGGATTCAGACCCGCGTATCGCTCTTCGGAAAATGGTGCAAGACACCAGGCTGCAGCCTCTTGATACCGGCTCCAAGCACTCTGCTGCCCTCGTCAAACTTGGACAAGCTCTGTTCTTTGACCCTGAACTGAGTGGTAACCGGGATATCTCCTGCGCCACCTGTCATCACCCAAATTTTTCCAGTGGTGACGCTATTCCGGTATCGATTGGCACCGGTGGAACCGGTTTGGCGAATCAGCGTCATATCGAAGCATTGCGAAGCTTCATAGCAAGGAATGCTACGGAACTCTTTAATCGGGGTGCACCACAGTGGACGACGATGTTCTGGGATAGTCGAGTCAGACGCGATGTCGATTTTGGAATGATCACACCGGCTGGTGATGACCTGCCCTCAGGTCTTCCCAACGTACTTGTGACTCAGGCAATGTTCCCGGTGCTTGCTGCCAACGAGATGAGGGGCATGGAGGATGAAGCGGGCATCGACGGGACAGGCAATGAGTTGGCGGATCTTGAGTACGAGCAGGAAATCTGGGACGCCCTCATGATTCGCTTGTTGGCGATTGATGAATACGTTGCCCTGTTTGCAGATGCGTTCCCCAATGTGCCAAAGGAACAATTGACCTTCGCTCATGCCGCTATCGCGCTGGCTGCGTTCGAGTCTGATGCATTTGCATTCACCGGATCACCGTGGGACAGGTTTGTGGCGGGGCAGGATGACGCTCTGACGATGGAGCAGGCCAGAGGTGGAGATCTGTTTTTCGGCAAGGCAGGCTGTTCTGGTTGTCATTCCGGGCCGTTGCTGACAGATCAAAAGTCTCACAATATTGCTGCACCACAGATTGGCCCGGGGCGGGACCTTGCCGCGCCGGATGATTTTGGGCGGTTCGAGGTTACGTTTGACCTCGAAGACCTGTATGCGTTCCGTACTCCGCCACTTCGCAATGTCGAACTGACCGGTCCGTGGTTCCACAACGGGGCATACACCACGCTGGAAGAAGCCGTAAGGCATCATTTCTCCCCGCTGGAGTACATGGCGAACTACCCGGACAGCAACAGTGGTAAGACTGTGCTTGGGCTCTACGAAGACGAATGGGCCGCAAGCCAGTTCGCCAAGAGCGCTTTCGACAAGACCGACGCCGCTACATTCGGGCCGGACACGTTCGTCTACACGAATGAAATCAGGACCAAGTTGATATCAGACAGTCTCGACACAAAGGTCAAATCGATTCCGTCGTTGAGCGATGCCGAAATGGCAGACCTTATGGCATTCCTTGGCGCTCTGACCGATCCGGCGGCCCGTGACCTGTCGAGCCTGATTCCAGAATCGGTTCCAAGC
>JAURLM010000005.1 GCA_030831265.1 Chloroflexota bacterium | reverse complement strand
TGGAAATCCCTCTCCAATAAGGGCTGTTCTTCAGGCCCCCGGTCTTCGTAAAACGATCCCGGCCGAGATTAGGTTTCAAATCCTGGTGGATTAATCTCGGTCGCAGCGAGAGTCTACCATGTCAACGAAGGTTAACGTAATTCACCATCTTGTCCATTTGCGTGATGAACACAATCATCTGTCTTGTTCCGGTCGTTGCCGGGATGCAAGAGCGATCATGCCGCCTACGAGTGTGACCACCGCAGCGATCAGTAAAACGTCACCGTAGGCCGATAGAAACGGGGATGCCAGTGACCCATCTCCTGCTGCGAATTGACGTTCCCGTAATGCCAACACAGAGGTCATGATCGAAATCGAAAGCACCGTGCCAACCGTCTGCGCCACGGCCAAAGCGGCGGACGCTGAACCCGCGTAGCGAGTCTCGGTTCGGCGCAGCGTCAAGGCATATACCGCGGCCTGGTGGACTCCAAAACCGAAACCCAACAGGCCGACTGCTGCAAAGACAACAAGCAGCTGGGTTGCCCCGGTCATGCTTCCAGCGAACCACAATCCACCAGCTGCCACTGCAGCGCCAAGCACCGTCGTCTTACTATCACCGGTGCGGTCAGCGAACCAACCGCCTGTGCTTGACCCCAGCAGGGTCGCAGAGGCCATTGTGGCGAGCAACGCACCCAACGCCAGCGTGCTGCGACCCAGGACATCTGTGACGAAGAATGGGAACAGGAACCACATCACGAACGTTCCAATCGTCACAACAAGATTAGATGCCACACCAGCCCTGAATTGCGGAATGTGCAGCAGAGAGATTGGGAATACGGGGTGAAGGGAAACCCGCTGTCGCCAGGCCATGACCACGCCGATGACGATTGTCACTGCGTAAAGAGCGAGCGGGCGTAGAGCCAGCCATCCGTCGATGCGAGCAAATGAAAATGCCAGGACCAGCATAAACAGGAACAGGAATATTGCGGCGGCCGCTGTGAGGTCGAACCCAATACGGGCCCCTTTGCTTTCACGAACTCCAAAAGCCACCAGGGCAAACGTTGCAATGCCAATTGGCACTCTTGCCCAGAAGATCGCCTCCCATCCTATGTTGAGTGAAAGCCAGCCGCCGCCCAGCGTGCCCGCCATCTGGCCTGCACCCATCGCAGCCAGTGTCACACCTAGTGCGGTGCCGCGCCGTTCAGGGCCGAAGGCTTTGGCCACGATTGCAGGGCCTACTGTGAACAGTATTGCCACGCCGATTCCCTGTGGAACACGCATCCCGACTATCGGTGCAAGTGATCCCTGGAGCGAGATGATGGCGACAGAAACGGTGTAGAGAATGATTCCTGCCAGGAGTACACGTTTCAGTCCGATTGTGTCTGCGAGATGCCCGGCGATGAAGCCTGTTCCGCTGCGGGCAGCATGATAGACGATGATTATCCACTGGACGGTGACCAGTGTTTCGTTCAGGGAATCACGGAATACGGGTAGCGAGACATTGATAGAAAAATCGAGCGCGGCGAGGAACAGCGCAGCGCCACCGGCCGTTGCGGCAAGGATTCGGAGCCTCATGGACATGCTCGCGACAGCATCGTGCATCGGCTGTTCGCTGGTGGAGATTAGCCGCCCCCTACAGGACGGACGATCTCGACCCTGTCTCCCTCTGCAAGCTGAGTCGAGGCGAACTCTTCCCGGCGCAGCACCGTGCCATTGATAGCAACGGCAAGTGATCGACCGGCAAGGCCGCGTGACTCAAGGTACTGCTGCACTGACTGTTCAGGAGCTATATCAGCCTCTTTGCCGTTGATGTGTACCTTGATCATGCTTTCTCCTGTGACAACACAGCCTGTGCGAGGTCATTGGCCGCAGCGTACGGGTTGTCAGCGCCAATTATCGCGCCAATGACCGCTACGCCCGCTGCACCTGCTGCAACCACATCGGCAGCATTATGAGCGGTGATTCCACCAATACCTATCACCGGAATGTCCACGGCGCTAGTTACCTCGGTGACAAGCTCTGTACCGACTGTCACGCCACCAGGATGTGATGCGGATGGAAAAACGGTTCCGAGGATGATGTAATCGACACCTTCAGCCGCTGCTTTACGTGCAGATTCCAGGCTGTGAACGGAACGACCTACGAGCAGGCTTCCCTGCAATGGCGAAAGGTTCAGCCTCGCGCTTTCCGGCAGGTGTACACCGCTGGCACCTGCTTCAAGGGCAACGCTCGTCGGTCCGTTGACGACAACGATGGCGCGTGATGAGACTGTTGCAACAAGTTTCCGGGCAAGTGCGGTCAACTCGGTGTCGTTGAGACCGTGCGCCCTGACTTCCACAAAGTTAACTCCACCGCGTACAGCCTCGTCGACTATTCTTAGCAGCGACGCTTCACCCCCGGCGCGTTCAACGTCGGTAACTATCGCCAGTACACGTCGCGGGAGCGTAGGCACTGCTCAGGACTTGGTCATTGGCACGCCCTCTTGAGGGCTGCTCGCGATAGCTGCAGTTCGCTCAGGGATACGACCGGCAAGGTATGCCTTGCGGCCGCCTTGAACACCCAGCTTGAACGCCTCGCCCATGAGGCCGGGGTTTGCAGCCTGCGCTATTGCGGTGTTCACCAGTACGGCGTCCGCACCCAGTTCCATCACTGACGAAGCCTCAGACGGTACAGCCAGCCCAGCATCTACCACCACCGGGACGCTGGACTGCTCGATGATGATCTGTATCTCTTCCGTGGTCAGTACCCCGCGTCCTGAGCCAATGGGTGAGCCGAGCGGCATCACCGTGGCGCACCCGATGTCTTCCAGTCGCTTTGCCAGCACAGGGTCGGCATGAATGTACGGCAACACCGTGAACCCTTCGGCAATAAGTGTCTTGGCCGCCTCGTATGTGCCGATGGGATCCGGGAGCAGGTACTTCGGGTCAGGTATGACTTCCAGCTTTATCCAGTCAGAACCCGTCACTTCACGTGCCAGCTTTGCTGTCCAGACTGCCTGTTCTGCGGTCTTGCTGCCAGCAGTGTTGGGAAGAATCTGGTAACGGTCCCAGTCGATCTCATCAAGCAGCGTCTTCTCGTTCGGGTCGTCAAGGTTCAGTCGACCGATGGCGACGGTGATGATCTGCGTGCCTGATGCAGCGATTGCCGCAACCAGGTCTGCACTTGACCTGTGCTTACCTGTGCCGGTCATCAACCGAGATGTGAATGATTTGCCTGCTATTACCAGTTCGTCGCCCATTGCGTCCCGCCTTTCGAGTTCGTCCGGAGAGCGCTCCGTAAAACAAAAATGCGCTGCCTTGTGTGGTACTGGCAGCGCATCTGGTATCAGGGTGTTCTCCCTACGCTGGCATTACCCAGATCAGGTTCCAGGGTCGGTGGCGTGTCGGCCACCCTCTCAGCCCGCGAATCCGGACTCCCCTGACACAACTTTAGGCCTGTGTGTAAAGCTAGTCAAACCCATGGCGACTGCTAATGACGAGAGTTGATACGGTGCATCGTTGAGCCGAACCCGCAGGCCGTTCATAATGCGACAACCTGCCAGCTTGTCATTGAGATAGGCATAAGGCACGGTAAGCGATGGAGATCAGTATATGAATGAGGCATCTGGCGGCCCCACGGCTTCGAGGTTGAGGGTTAGGCGTCATCCTGAACGCGGCGCGTACGATGCGGAGACGGTCCGAAGCATCGTGGATGCTGGTCTTATCTGTCACCTCGGTTACGCCACGGATGCCGGACCGGTGGTCCTGCCGACCCTGTACGGCCGTGACGGCGATACGGTCTACTTCCACGGTTCCCCGGCAGCGGGTATGTTCCGACATGCTGATCCCACAGTAGATGTTTGCCTGACGATCACGCTCGTGGACGGTTTTGTGCTCGCCAGGTCGCTTTTCAGTCACTCGATGAATTATCGATCAGTTGCGATATTCGGTAAGGCTGAGCGAGTTGAAGACAAGGATGAGCAGCTGCGTGGTTTGCGAGCAGTCACGGAGCATCTCGTACCTGGTAGGTGGGATGAGGCACGTCAACCAGATGAAGACGAGATGCGGCAGACGGCGGTGTACCGAATTTCACTTGAAAAGGCATCCGCGAAGGTTCGAACCGGTGGGCCAAAAGACGACCCTGAGGATATTTCGCTTGATGTCTGGGCAGGCGTGGTTCCCGTAAGCATCGTCACAGGGCAACCGGTGCCTGCTCCGGAGCTTCCCTCAGGGACAATACCGTCTGAGGCTGTACGTATCCTCGCTGGCAAACACAGGGCGTGAGTCATCGGTGTAGGCATTAGAAGGCTTTCTCGCTGTATATTGCGTGCACTGAACATTCGCCAGTACGACTGGCTCATCACAGCGGGCATTAGTTTTTCGGGGGCGAAATCTTGGGTCACAGAGTTATCTACTACGGTGAAGCTAACGGAGCACGTACGCGACGAGCTGCGGAATTTGCCCCTGCTGACCTGGACGTTGGCTACGTCGATCCAACATGGTCTGCTGACCGTCAACGAGAAGAACTTAAGGATGCTGAAGCACTTGTAACGAACGGGTTGCTTTGGACAACAGACCAGCTTGCTGACATGCCAAAGCTGAAACTGCTCCAGCTGATGAGCGCCGGCTTCAACACCCTTGATGTCGCTGCTATTCGAGAGATGGGCATCGAGGTCTGCAACAACTCACCGGCAATATCTAACTCGGTCGCTGAACATGCAATTGCCCTCATGATGATGGTCTACAAGAGGCTTGAGCAGGGTATTGCAGGCGTCAAAGATGGTTCATGGCAGGAACGCGCCAAGAGTGGCCCCTATGGAACACTGTATGAACTTGCCGGACGGACTGTAGGCATCGTAGGACTCGGCAACATCGGTTCCAAAGTAGCGAAGCGTCTGACAGGCTTCGAAACCACAACGCTCTATCACGATGTGCGGGATTTCGACTCCGACTACGAAAAATCGTTATCTGTACACCGTGTTTCCTTCGATGAACTGCTGGATCGTAGTGACATCGTGACAGCCCACGTTCCGCTCAACTCACGTACCCGTAAGATGTTCTCAACCCGTGAGTTTGCAGCCATGAAGAACTCGGCTGTTTTCATTAACACCTGTCGCGGCCCAGCACATGATCAAGGTGCGTTAATACGAGCGTTGCAGACTGGTGAAATAGCTGCTGCTGGACTTGACGTGTTCCAGAATGAGCCACTCCAGAAGGACAGCGCGTTTATGACAATGGACAACGTGGTGGTTACTCCGCATCTTGCCGGGTCTACGCAAGAACGCGTCGACCGCGCCCTGGTGTTCTCGTTTGAGAACGCCCGCCGTGCACTGAACGGTGAGCCGCTGCAAAACATAGTTTCACTGCAGGATTGATGACAACTCTCAACGCTGACGCGACAAAGCCCGGGGCACTCCTGTTGGACCTTGATGGCACGCTGCTCAATGCAGCGGATGGAATCTCCGTCAGAGTTGTCGATGCTGTGCGGTTAGCAGCCCGAAAAATTCCGGTTGGCATCGCCTCAGGTCGTGTCCTAGAAGATGTAAATCACTTCGCCCGCTTACTGGGTCTGCACGGCCCGCAGGTGAGCGACAACGGTGCGCGCCTCTCTGACACTGTCACCGGGCGAACTATCGTCGACGTGCCTATCGACGCCTACGCAGCGAAGGCGATCGTCAGCCGGCTGGAACGAGACAATGTCCGTTACTTTGCGGTGGATTCCGGGCGAACGGTCAGACAGACATCGCTCTTCACAGGCTGGCGTGTCACCGTTATCACTTGTTCAGTGGCAGATCAGTTTGAGGCTGAGCAGATAGCGAATGACGAAGTTGGTGACACGGTGAATGCAATCTGCTCCATAGGCTCACGCGGGGAGTGGTATGTGAACTACACACACCATCAGGCTGACAAAGGGCATGGGGCGAAGCTGTTTGGAGACACGTCCGGTGTAGACCTGTCCCGGGTGATGGCTATAGGTGACGGCTTCAATGACGTGGAGATGTTCAAGGCCGTCGGGATACCGGTGGCAATGGGAGATGCGCCAGAACGGGTCAGGTGTCACGCCCTGCATACAACCGGCACTCTAGAAGAAGATGGTGTCGCACAGGCTATCGAGCGTTTTGTGCTCTAGTCATAGACACCTTCGGTCCGTAATTCGGCTTGATCCTGGATGTCTGCCTCGCCATGAACGGCTCCGCGCCTTGTCAGCGCACGAACACCGGCGTTGAAAGCCGCCCGCCAGGAATTAAGCTCACCGCGTACAGCGGTTCGATACCGGTTGCCGTATTCGCCGATATTCCTGA
>JAURLM010000316.1 GCA_030831265.1 Chloroflexota bacterium | reverse complement strand
GCCCACACCGGAAATCCTTTCCGTTCTCACGGATCTTGGCAAATTGGGCGGTGTTTGCGCCTATATCAACTCAGGTCGCGATCGAGACACGCTGGGAGACTGGTTCGCTGGTGTGCCTGTATCGCTGATAGCGGAGCACGGCTCCTGGATTCGTGAGGCTGGTGAAAGCGAATGGCAGCGCATGGGGCCACCACCTGATCTGCGGTGGAAAGAAATGGTGCGTCCGGTGCTGGAAGAGTATTCCTCCCGAACACCCGGTGCACGTATAGAGGAGAAATCGGCATCACTGGTATGGCACTACCGAGAGGCCGATGATTCACTTGGCGAATGGCAGGCTCTGGAACTGCTTTCTGTGCTTGAGGACATGCTGTCAGCCTCCCCTGTCGAGATTTTGAGCGGTGCGCGTGTCATTGAGATTCGCCAGCAGGGTGTGGATAAAGGTCGAGCGTACGAATACGTCGTAGAGCAGCGCGGCCCGTTTGATTTCGTGCTCGCGACCGGAGATGACCGTACTGACGAGGATATTTTTGCTCGTCTTCCACTTGATGCTTACTCAGTGAAGGTCGGAGCCGGACAGAGTGGTGCGCGTGCAGCGGTCGGTTCTCCCGGTTCTATCCGTCGGCTTCTTACTGCCCTGGTATCGGCACGCAAGCGCGGCAGGTAAGGCGTATCGTAACGGCGTGCTGGATTAACGATTAGCCACCGGGAAGCTGCTCCGATGAAAATTACAGATGTAAAGCCTTACGTTTCGATGCCGATAGCCGGTCTGCCCTGGATTTTTGTTGTGGTCGAGACTGATGAAGGCATCAGCGGAGTCGGTGAATGTTCTGACTACGCCTCGACCGGAATTCTCGTCCGCGGACTTGAGTGGGTGAAGCGGGAGATCGTGGGGCAGGACGCCAGGAACATTGAGAACATCTGGCAGACGATTTTCCACAAGTATGACGATCTGAACGGCCGGGGCTTCGTTTCGCACCTGATAAGCGCCATCGATATTGCCCTGTGGGACATCAAAGGCAAGGCGCTGGGAGCACCGATATACCAGTTACTGGGTGGACCGGTCCGTGAGCGAGTGCCGCTCTACACGCATGTGCAGGACTGGAACTCTAACGCTGGCGGGCCGGAAGACGCGGCAAAGGCTGCCATCGCTACGAAGAAGGCCGGGTACTCCGCCATCAAGACAGACCCGTTCCCGGCACAGACTGGCCCGGACGCAGGTTTCTCCGGTCCGGCCGAAGTGGAAAGGCTAACTCCAAAGGCTATTCGGCAGTCTGTTGAGTGGATGGATGCTATTCGAGCGGCGGTTGGGCCGGACTATGAGTTGATGGTGGATGCACATGCTCGGTTCGACGTGGCTTCGGCGATAGAGGCGGCACGCGCACTTGAGCACATCAACCTGATCTGGCTTGAAGAGCCGATTCACGTCGAGAACCACAACGCGCTGCGACAGGTTCGAGAGAACGTGCGAGTCCCACTGTGCATTGGTGAACGCCATTTCACCCGATGGGATTACACGGAGATCATCAACAACCGGCTTGTCGATTACATCATGCCGGACGTGGCCTGGTGTGGCGGTATCAGTGAATTGCGCCGCATCGCAGCGCAGGCAGAGCCGCAGTTCATACGTATCTCCCCTCACGATGCACTTGGTCCTGTGTCCATTGCTGCCGGCTTCCAGGTCTGCATGACCACACCGAACCTGTATCGGCAGGAATGCGTGCACACGTGGTTCGACACGTTTGAGAAGGTTATCAACCCGATGTTCGATGTCCGAGATGGCTCTATATACCCGAGTGACCGACTGGGCCTGGGCTTTGAATTGAACATGGATACGGTGCAGAAATACCTTGTCGATCCGGACACGCGTGAGTATCTGAACATTGGTGATGCTGACGAAGACGCCACAGGCAAGTGGATCCGCTAGTTCTGTCCCGGTGATTGCCACCTTTCCGTGATTACGGCCACGTTCACTTTCATTGAGGAACGGGGTGTCGGCACGCGTCTCAAAAACCATCACATGAGCCTGTGTATTACGGCAAGTTACCGCTGCCGGAGTTTGTCGCGCTGTTCGGTAACGGCGTAGTAAGACTCCCGACAATAACTTCAATATTCGTGGACATGACCTGAAGATTTGGCCGATAGCTTCGATTGCACGACGGCACGAGCCGCAGGATGAAATCACGGGGCACAGACCCGAGCAGCAAACGAGGCTGAAATGATGAAGATGAACAAGAAAATTCTGATGGGCGCAGCGATTGGCACCGCCGGTCTTGTAGCGCTGACAGGCGCAACATTCGCTGATAGCAGCGGTCAATCAACTACGCAATCCGGTGGTATCAAGGACCGGGTAGCTGAGATTCTCGGGATCGCACCGGAAGACCTCCAATCCGCATTCCAGCAGGCTCGCGAAGAGCACCGTGACGAAGCGATCGCCGACCGACTCACACAGGCGGTTGAGGACGGGAAGATCACACAGGATGAGGCTGACGCCATCATTGCATGGCTGGACGCCAAACCTGAAGTCATGGAGGGGCTCCGAGGATTTGGAAAGCGCGCTGACATGGGCATGTTGTTTGGTGCAGCGAAAGCACCGGAGCGAGTGTCCGCAAAGATTGATCAACTGGTCGAAGCCGGGGTGATCACTGAGGACGATGGCCAGGTGGTCAAAGACTGGTTTGCATCGGCACCTGTTGACGCCCTGTCAAAACTTGGCACGCAGCATGGCGAGCGACACGGACATGATGAGCAGGAAGATGAAGACCACGGCAGGTCTGACCGTAGAGGCTTCAATGGGCGCATGTTCGGCGAAGGCCCTGGTGGCAGGATGTTTGAGGGCCGATTCCACATTCGTCCGTACGCACCGCCAGCAAGTCCTGGCGATACCGGTACTGGCACGAACACCACCACATCCGTGGCAGTAGGTGACCCGGTTTAGTCCAGTTGGCCGAGTCTGTAGAGACTCATTACAAGGTAACCAACCTTAAAAAGATAGCCGGTGGAGAACCTCCCTCCACCGGCTATCACGCGTAAGTCAGGTGTGACTATATGCCCGGTTTGTAAGTTACGTCTGGCTCGAACGGGTAGAGCGGCTTGCGTCGGCGGTGGAACGTGAAGTAGGACAGGTCCGCGGTCGTGACCCCCGGAGTGTTGACCAGCACGACTTCACCCGCGATTGGCTGGTAAGCAGGTCGAGGCGAGACGACACCCTTCGCTACCACGATCTGGAAGTGCTCCGGGATGATTCCCGCAGCGTACATGCCATAGCGAGACGTGTTACCTGCTCGTTTGCTGGTCAGGAACAACGTGTGACCGTCGGTCGTGTCCAGCCTGACCGCCGTACCTGCATCGTAGAAGCGGTAACCGCCGTGGGTGGCGCCAAAGTCCTCCCAGTCGCCGTCGATGATTGAACGTACTTTGCCGGTCACCCGAACTGGCTTCCCGTGCATATCGTCGGTCTTGGCTCCGACGTCGAGCGTGACCTCCGCACCTACTCCAGCTTTCACGCATGCCTTGACAGATTCGGGGTCGTAAAGCGATTGCAGCAACGACCGCACGCCCATCTTCTGTGCTTCGGCGAGGATGAACGTGGAGTCAGCGGATGAACCTCCGCCGATGTTGTCGCCAACGTCCATGAGGATAATTGGGCCGGTGTTCGGTGCTTTGCCATCTGCGGTCACTTCGGATGATGGGGCGGTCAACGCTGTGCCATCGGTTGGAACTTCGTTCCAATCACCGAGTCTGCGTGGCCCGCGATATCGCTTTACAGCATTCTCCAGGGCTTCCCGGATGGAAGCTACGGGCGTGTTCAGGGCTTCCCGGTGCTTCCATGCTCGCTCTGCCATCCAGATAGCGGTCTCTTTTGCCAGCGCAGGGTTGTTGTCCGTAATTGCAACCCAGCTCATTCCCATCTCGTCTACATCGGAGTACGGGTAGCCTTCGGCGACGCTCGTGTCCAGGATTCCGGGTCGCTTCAGAGCCTCGATTGAATCGGCGACGATGCTCTTCATCGGCTCTTCACCCGTGAACTGACGAACGATGTTCACAACCAGAGGCGGCATTTCGATCCACTGGGTAGGTTTGATCTCACCCTTCACTGTCCTGTAAATCAACTCGGCGCACTTGTAACCGCGCGGTCGTGGGTCAAGGTGTGGATTCGTTCTCCAGACAACGCAGATGTCTGTGTTGGCGACAACGGCTTTGGATACGTTGGCGTGCATGTCCAGCGTGATGCCAACGGGTACGTCAGGGCCAACAATTTCTCGAACAGCTCGCGTGAACTCTCCGTCCATGTCCGGGTACTCTTCGGACACGGCAGCCCCGTGATTGGGCAGGAGAACAGCGTCCCACGGTCCCTGGTCGCGCAACATTCCCAGCATTTCTCCGGATATACGGTCGTAGGCATCTTTGGTGATGGTGCCAATCGGCCCTGTCTGCGCCCACATCAGCGGTACAGCTTCGAACCCGAAGTCTTTTGCTGCCTGCAGGTAGCCAGCCGTCGTGTACAGCGAGTTCTGGAACTGCTCGATGATCTCGTCACCTCGAAGAAGGTCTGCCATTTCGAACTGGTGATAGTCGGCAGGAACTTTCGAGAATGTGTTTGTCTCATGTGAGATGCCGAGGATTGCGAACCGCATTTTTTTCTCCTGTTAGCTGGTTGTGGGTGATGAAAGTTTGTGTGCTACAGCTTCACCGCGTACTTCTTTAGAGCTTTTTCATCAAGGTCTGTGCCCCATCCTGGGCGAGTTGGTATCGTCACGCGACCGTTCTTGATCTCCGGTACGTGCGTGACAAGTTCATCACGCCATTTGACCTGTGCAGGGTCGGATTCACTGATGAGAACGTTGTTGATCGAAGCGCACAGGTTCATCGACTGGAATGTAGAAAGATGGCCATTGAAGTTGTGAGGGGCGATGTTCATATCGAACACCTCCGCCATCTTCGCCGCATTGCGCGCCGGGGTGAATCCCTGCCACTGCACGTCCACCTTCACGACATCCATCGCACGCTCTTCGTAGTACGGCAGGTAGTTGATGGGGCCGAGCTTTTGCTCGCCGGAGCAGATAGGCACACCAGCGTGATCCTTGACCATGCGGAGAGATTTGGCATCCAAGTTGTCGATTTCCATCCAGAAGAGATCGTGTTCTGCAAGTGCCTGCCCGAGGCGAATCTGCCCGGCTGCCTTGAAGTTAACGTTCACATCCAGGCAGATGTCCATTTCTGGCCCGGCTGTCTCGCGGAATGCCTTTATCTGGCGGACAGCGGTGTTGAGCAGCTCACGTGTTAATGGCTGGTCATGCGGCCCGCTGCGTCCCTGCCGGATGCCGGTCCATGGTTGGCCTTTTTCGGCGGGGATCAGGATGTTTGTCTTGAAGCAGTCGTATCCGGCCGCTTTAGCCTCCTCGACTAATTTGCAGGCGTCATCAAGCGACTTGATTGGTTTTGCACCGAGCTTTTCGGCTGAACCAGCCTGATAGGTGGCAAGGTGCGACCAGTAGACGCGCTGTTCCGTGCGAGTTGGCCCGCCGAAAAGTTCGTACACCGGCACGCCAAGTGCTTTTGCTTTCACATCCCACAGGGCTAGCTCAATTCCTGCCATGGCCTGCCACGTTGCCCCGCCGTAGACCGACTGTGTGCCACGGAACATGTCCATGTAGAGCTTTTCAACCTGTCGAGGATCCTGCCCAACTATGAATCGAGATAGATCTTTTACAAGTCCGGCCATGCCGTTGGCTACGAGTCCCTCACCGAACTCCGAATAACCAGTTATGCCGTCATCGGTACGGATGATGCAGAACATCCATGGGGCGGCAAGGCCTTGGACTGCAACGGCTTCGACAGATGTGACTTTCATGGTTCCTCGCTGTGGATATTCGCCAGTCTCAATGGGGTGATTGGGTTGTGACCGCACCCGCGTTGCCGAACATTACCACCGCGGCACGATTGCGTCAGCTGTCGACGAACGGGATAGCAAGCGCAGGTCCGGTCTTGCTGCGCCGACTGCGTATCACGAGGAATGCGGCAGCGATCACTGAGGCTGGCAGGACAAAGCCGAGTGCGACGATGCTGGCCGGGGTAAGCAGGCTTGCAGAGAAGGATATTGCGATGAGTGCGGTCAGGTATAGCGCGTAGAACCCGAGCATGAAGATGCCGTCACGCCTGCCGGCTTTGCCTCCGAGAATAGCGATGGATAGGACGACAAGACCGACGCTCAGTGCAATTGGGAAGTCAAGTCGTATTGAGTCTTCCGGAACAGATAGGCCGCCGCCTGCAATCAGTGCGGAACCGCCAATGACGCCAAGCATGTTGATCACGCTTGCGCCAACGGCATTACCAATGGCCAGCTCTGGCTGTTTACGGAGTGCTGCAACGATTGATGTGGTGAGTTCAGGCGCAGATGTACCCATCGACACGATTGTCAGGCCGATGATTAGTTCGCTGACTCCCAGGGCTGATGCTATCCCGGACGCCGAATCTACAAACAGCCGCGAACCGAGGATTAGGAGCGTGGCCCCGACCCCGGCGAGTACCAGGCCGCCGCCCATTTCAATCAACGCGGCCCGGCGAGTGCGTTCGACCATTGCTTCCCGAGTTGCTCTCGACGTGCGTCGTGATTGCATAACCGAGAAGGTGATGAATCCTGCCAGGGCGATAAGCAGTATTGCTCCCTCCCACGCCACGATCGATTTGTCCAGGGCGAACAGGTAGACGACACCCGTGCCGATGATGAGCATCGGCAGGTCTTTGCGAATGGTTATGTTGGTGACCGGTATGGCGATGATTGTGGCCGCTGCACCTGCAACCACGAGGATGTTGAAGATGTTGCTGCCGAGCACGTTACCTACGGCGAGCCCGGAGCGCCCTTGTGCTGATGCAACGATAGAAACGCTGGCTTCAGGGGCTGTCGTTGCAAACGATACGATGGTCAGTCCGACCACAAGGGGTGAAAGGCCTGCGAGCCGTCCCAGCCGGGTGGCTCCGCGGACAAGCCCTTCCGCTCCGACGACGAGCAGCACAAGTCCAATAAGAAATAGAACAATATCTAGAGGATTCATGCGGGTCTGGTTAGCACCTCGACCCATGTTGGGCGTAATCCTGCGGCTATAGCGGTGCGCATGGAAGCGATGTTGGTATTGCTTGTCCCGTAGTAGGGCAATGCTCCTGCGCCAAACACCGCACGGGCGGCGCTGGCGGTCATTGCTGGTGCCAGGCCGTTACCGCGGTGCCGTGGCAAAACATCTATCCCTATCTGGTACATGAACTCAGAGTCCTTTGAGACCCCGGCAATGCCGACGATCTCTCCAGCACGTTCCGCCACCGCCGCGAAAACGGTCGGTCGGCCTGAAGCGCCGGGTTCTGGAAAAAGTGCGTTCGTAAACTTTGACCGGTCAATAATATGCGTGTTTCTGGCGTATTCACCCTCAATGTCCACCAATTTCACGGTATAGCCCGCAGCATATTCGGGTTTCGCTATGGCCGAAAGCGGTGCGGTGAAGCGAGGAAATGGTCCGTGGACGATGAGCCCGTCCTGGATGCCACGCTGGATGAAGTCGGCCAGGGATTTCCCACGGAACAGTTCATCGCGATCAGTCGTGGTGAAGGTATTTTCAGCCCAGGCGAGGTCTTCAGGCTCGACAGAAACCACTGCTCCTGTGCCCAGTGTGACTGCGGCTATCCGACCCGGATGCGGGTTGAACCTGCGGTGTTCAGCCAGTGACCGGCGTTCCGGCTTGCGAGTGACGATGTGAATCTTTCCATCGGTAAGTTGCGTCGGTTCACAGCCGGTCTCAGCTGCCAGCATGGTAATGACGGTCTGTCGCATCTGTTGAGCGTTCATATCGCAGGATGTCGCGTGTGCCAGTCAGTTACCTGCTCATGGGCATAAGCAAGCTGCAACAGCCCGAGATCGTCGTGCAGCGCTGTTGTCAGCATCGACCCGATTGGCAGGCCTGTGCTCTCAGAAAATCCTGACGGAACGCTTGCCGAAGGATGCCCGGTGATGTTGAACGGTGCGGTGAAGCAGGCATTGATGCCGCGAGAGTGCTCGCCGGGCCTTCGGGAGCGTTCTGCCGTGATGAACGGGGAGGTGGGCATGGCGAGGGCGCGTACACCGGGCTTCTCCCGTGAAAAAACCTCTGTTTCAAGCAGTCCGCGCACTGTTCGGCCAACTTCAGCGGCATTGAGCAGGTCTTCGGCTGACAGGTACGCTCCCTGGAGCAGGTACACGCGGGTTATCTCGCCGTACCTGTCCCAGTTCGTGCCCAGGCTCTTTGCGTGCCGTTGATACGTTTCGGCGTTCAGCACGAGGAAGTTTGCCATTCGCGCCTCGGCAAGGCCGCGCACCGGCACGTCCACGATCTCGCATCCAATGGCTTCAAGATTAGCGAGGAAGCTCTCGAAAGCCTCCGTCACCTCCGGTTCGTTCGGTGCTGATCGCACAAAAGTCCACGGCACACCGATGCGCCACCCGCTGACATCTGCGCTCTTGAGGTTT
This sequence comes from Chloroflexota bacterium, assembly GCA_030831265.1. GTDB lineage: Bacteria > Chloroflexota > Dehalococcoidia > Lucifugimonadales > Lucifugimonadaceae > JAJCYX01. The sequence continues at coordinate 3,086 of JAURLM010000316.1, read as the reverse complement.
GCGGCGTAGCCTACAGGCTTGCCGGGCCAGCTCATGTCGTCTTCGGGTACGTAGCCCGCCAGTGCATCCAGCATCAGCGCCGCGTCTTCCACAGTGCGAGTCAGCGGAGATATCTCGCTGTGCGAGTTGTGATCCATGCCATGCCTGCTGACCAGGCCGTGCGTGGGCTTCATTCCAATCAAACCGTGTGAGCCGCCAGGGAGTCGGATCGAGCCGCCACCGTCAGTCCCGATAGTCGCTGAGGCCAGCCCACCACTTGCAGCCGCGCCAGACCCGGAACTGGAGCCGACCGATGCGAATTTCGGGTTCCACGGATTCCATGGCGGCGGTGCAAGATCCGCTTCGGACGGCCTTGACCAACCGAACTCGTTGAGGTTCGTCTTGCCTATGATGATTGCCCCGGCGGCACGAAGCCGGGCAACCGCGGACGCGTCATGCTCGGGCACCCAGTCTCGAAGCAGGTTGCTGTTGTCGGTGGTTCGCAACCCCTTCGTGGGGATCGAGTCCTTTGCGCCGATCGGGACGCCTGCGAGAGGGCCGGTTCTTTCGCCGCGGGCGATGGCATCGTCCACGCTACGTGCGGCGGCTATTGCGCCATCTTCATCAACGGTGATGTAGCTGTTCATCTGCGGATTGTGCGCTTGTATGCGACCAAGATAGGCGCGCACAAGGGCGACCGATGACAGCTCACCTGCGCGTATTCGCCGGGCCTGTTCTGCGAGCGGGAGGTAGTGCAGCGGAGCCTCCTGGTTGTTGGCGGTTCCTGTCACGGCTTAGCCTCCTCTGCGTCTACCGTTAGCGACAGGCTCGAAGCATCGACTTCACCGGGGAACACCGGGGCGAGCTTTGCCATCGTCTCTGTAGCTGCATGTACGCCCTGCAACAACTGGTGGAGCTGGGCTGCGTCTGATTCTGTGATCGGCACAACCTTGCCCATGCGTCGGAGAATGTCTGCTGGTGTTCCGGGATTTTCCATTGTTCCTGGTCTTGTATCTTGCGGTCTGGGTGGATACGCGTGTCCCGCGCTTGTGTCTTGCGGTGCAGATGAAAACCGGGGCGATGATAGCAGCGAAGAACATCACGCTACCGTGTAGGCAGGACAGAAACGATTTCCGGGGAACGGGGATGATTGGAGGGTGACCGCCCAATCCCAACGTTCCAGGCGTTCCGGAAAACAACATCACCATGACAACTGCTGATTGGCTCAGGGCAAAAATTGGCCCCGCTCCTTATCCGTCAACACCGGAGCGGAAACGCACGCAAGCTGGTTCCTTCCAGTTCTTTACGCAGTACCTGCGCCCGGACATGCGCGTCCTCCATGCCTACGCGGGCGAAGGCACACCAACGCTATCTATTGCTGAACACGTCTTGACCGGCGAAGTCGTAGGTGTAGACCCGGACATGGAAAATGTCCGGGCAGCGCGCAGGCGGTCAGTCGCCCCTGACGGTGCGGAGATAACTTTCGAGCGCGGAGCCCTGGGGCGACTGCCTTTTGGGCCTGAAGAGTTCGATGCCGTGCTGCTGGATGGACCACTTTCATCTGTAGATTCGCCGGAGAGAGCGTTGGAAGAGGTTCAGGGTATGTTGGTGCCCGGCGGCCTGCTCGGCATGCGTCATACGGTGGCGTCAAGCCGGGTTTTTTCCGGGAAATCACGCCTGCTTGAACGGTCGCTGGACAGGCAGGAGACCATTTTGCGTGACCTGGGCGGCGATCCGGATGTCGGTTTGCGGCAACCCAACCTCCTGCGTTCGCATGGCTTCGTCAACCTGCGCGTCACATCCTCGACCGAGCAGCAGACCGAAGATGAATTGCTGGCTGCACTTTCACGCGAAGGATTCGTTCCCGCGGACGATGGCGAAGGTGTCGATGACAGCGGCCCGGTGATCTCGTTTGTCACGGTCATCGAATCTGTGTGCTGGAAGCCGGTCTGATGGAGATTTCACTTGCTGGCAAGGTGGCACTAATCACTGGCGCTGGCAGCGGCATAGGCGCGGCAACCGCCCGGCTGATGGCTGCAAGCGGCGCTTCGGTTGTCGTGGCCGGAATACCGGCTGCTGGCGTGGAAACGGTCGCCCGTGACATATCTTCCAGCGGCGGGAAGGCTGTTGCTATTGCGACCGATGTCTCAGACAGTGAGCAGGTGAAGACTGCGGTTGACGTGGCAGTCGAAAGATTCGGGAGACTGGACATTCTCGTGGCCAGTGCCGGAGTGCAGATGCACAGGGAAGACCGGGATCTCCACCAGTTGCCGGAATCTGCGTGGGACAGGACGCATGACATCAACTATCGCGGGGTCATGCTGGCATGCAAGTACTCGCTGGCGAGGATGGTGGAGCAGGGCAGTGGCGGGAGCATCGTCATCATTTCCTCGATAACGGCGCTGCGAGGGACTTCGGCGAACGTCTCGTACATGTCGGGGAAGACCGGGCTGCTGGGTCTGAACCGTTACATCGCCATTCACTATGCGAACCGGGGAATCCGGTGCAACGCCGTGCTTCCGGGTGCGCTTGAGCGGACTCCGGACCATGACGACCACCCGGACCCGGAAGGCAGGTCACGGACGCTTGGAGGGAAGATTCCCCTGGGCAGACTTGGCCGACCGGAGGACATCGCTCCTACGGTGACGTTTCTCTGTTCAGACCTGGCTTCGTATGCCACCGGTGGCGAGTTTGTCGTCGATGGTGGCGTGACCGTCATCTAGTGCGTGTATGTATGGGATGAATATATATATGTGTGTACCGTGAGTATGTATTTCACTTAGGCACATATATACCTCGCAGAAGCAGCGTGCGGCGGTGGAGTCCGCTATGGAAACCGCACCAGGCCGCGGCACATAGAAATTGCGCTGCCGCGTGGGTGAATGCCGAAGCGATCCACACGGACGAGCACGGTGGCTACCGGGTTATCGGTGACTCAAATACCCGTCACGCGAGCAGCATCGAGGGTATGTGGAGCCTGTTCAAGCGTGGTGTAGTTGGCAGCTTCCACCATGTCGCACGCAAGCACCTGGATCGCTACCGTGACGCGTTTGAGTTTCGGTTCAACAACCGCAACAACCCGTTCATATTCCGGGATGCGCTGAAAG
>JAURLM010000315.1 GCA_030831265.1 Chloroflexota bacterium | reverse complement strand
TTAAGTTCGTGAGCGAGACCTGCCGAAATCTGGCCGATCAACTCAAACTTTTCCCGGTGTGTCTGTTCAGCGCTTAGCGTCATAAAGTCTTCTCGGCTTTTGCCGACTTCTCCTGTTCGTGGAGATAACGAATACACCATTTATCAGTGTCGGTCTTAGTTGTTCCACATCGGTTAAAAGGCTGTTTCCCAGAAACATGAAGGCAAGCAGTTTAACTGGCCATCATGTATTCCCTGAGGAGGAACCTCCACCACCTGTGTGGCTGACGGCCACTTACAAATGGCAGCAACCACTCCGTGCATTCACAAAGTTAGCGCGGAGATTCACGGACGAGTATGGGGGGCTACACACAAACAGACAGGCCGGAAGACCTCCGACCTCTACACGGAAGCGGTCTGTTTATTTCGTTTTTGAACGTCCCTGGCTTGCCACGGCTTCCATTGCTGCTTTGATTTCTTCAGGGTCGCCAAGGTAACGATGTCCGACTGGTGTCATATCGTCGTTAAGTTCATAAATCAACGGTACGCCGGTTGGAATATTCAGTCCGACAATGTCTGAATCCGACACTCCATCGAGATGTTTTACAAGTGCGCGCAGGCTGTTTCCGTGCGCTGCAATCATTACGCGTTTGCCCGTGCGGATTTCCGGGACGATGCGTTCATTCCAGTAAGGAAGAACGCGTGCGACGGTGTCTTTAAGACATTCAGTCAGTGGCAACTCTGCATCAGTAAGTGACGCGTATCGTGGGTCGTTGCGTGGGTTGCGCTCATCATCCGGCTCCAGCGCGGGCGGGCGTATGTCGTAACTGCGGCGCCATATCAGCACCTGCTCATCACCATGCTTCGCCGCGGTTTCTGCTTTGTTCAATCCCTGCAACGCACCGTAGTGACGCTCGTTCAACTTCCACGACCGTTCTACCGGTATCCACATGCGATCCATATTGTCGAGCGTGATCCACAGTGTGCGTATTGCGCGTTTTAGTACGGATGTGAAAGCGGTGTCCGGATACAGTCCTTCGGCCATCAACTGGGCCGCTGCCTTCTTCGCTTCTCGGATGCCGTTCTCTGTCAAGTCAACGTCTTTCCAGCCGGAAAAACGGTTCTCAAGGTTCCACGCACTTTCACCGTGACGGAGCAGAGTCAGCGTATATGTCATTGGGTTCTCCGAACCGCATCAACGGGATTTCGAGATGCTTATTTTCGCGCTTTGATGGTATGCCGTGGCTTTAATCTCTCAAGGCAAACGATACGACAAAATCCCCCGGTGCATCGGTGTTGATGCCCTGCGCCCGCAACCAACCCTGAGGCAGTTCCAGTGCATTCAGGTACGGAACGGTTGTGCCGTATGGACTCGCTTCGGCAATGCAGCGGCTTCGCCACGTGTCATCATCTTCATTATTGTCGCGCGGGCATGGAGACATCGGTTTCATTACAGGTTTGCCTGATCCACCAAAGTAGATGATGTCCAGCGGTGCATAAGTGTTGAACATCCAGAAACCGCCTGTGTGTTCCGTTGGCCATGTGAATAACATGCCGGTGCCATCGGGAAAAACTGATCGACACATGAGGCCCTGCTGTCTCTGCGAAGGTTGCGAAGCAACTTCCACAACGGCATAGGCTGTGATTGAGCCGCTTGTGATCGTTACGTCAGCGAGCGGAAGAGTCGCTCGGTCAACGTTGCCACAGTCAGCGTTATAGATAAATTCAGGCCGCGGGTACACCGGTGTAGATGTGGCCGTTGGTGCCGGGGTAGCGGTTGCGGACGGTACTGGACTTGGTGATGCTGTCGTAACCGCATCGGTGCTGGTAGCTGTTGGGAGAACTACGGTGGCGCGTTCAGGTGTGCTTGCGCAGGAGACAGCGAATGCTGTTGCTAATAGCAGTACGAATAACAGCGCACTACGCTTTGCGATCACGTTGCCGCATCACTTCAATGTCGTATTCGAGGCCGAGTCCGGGGCCTTCGGGAACGGGGATGAAGCCGTCCTTCACCGCGTACGGCACTTTCAGGATTGAACCGGCATCACGGATACCGACGTGCTCAATGTTGTATTCCTGGGCGTACGGGAAGTCGGTTCGCCCTGCGATCAGGTGAACATGCGCCGCTGTGGATCCGTATGGTTGCGTGTTGTGGATCGTCATCGGTCTACCGTGTGTGCTCACCACGGACGCGATCCTCTGGAATTCGGTAATTCCTCCAGCCTTGACCACATCCGGCTGAACAATGTCAGGCCGTCCAACCGATAGCAGTTGCTCAAAATCCCACCGCGTATATGCGTTCTCACCGGCCGCTATCGGGATATCGAGAGCATCCGCTACTTCCGCCAGACCCTTGAGGTCGCGCACGTGTACCGGCTCTTCAAAGTGGAATACACCAAGGTCCTGCAATGCTTTGCCAACTTCTATGGCGTTGTGCACCGAATAGGCTCCGTTGACATCGACCAGCACTTCCATGTCATCCCCAACCAGTTTCCTGATTGCGGTGACCGTTGCGATGGTCTGGTCAGCGGGGTCATCGATGCGACCCGGCACAGCTGAATGCATCTTGTATGCAGAAAATCCCAAGTCGCGGAACTCCGCAACGCGTTGTGCCTCGTCACCAGGTGAGAGGTCGCGTTTTAGCGAGGACGCGTAAACGGGAATCCGGTCGCGTATCTTTCCACCCAGCAGCTTGTAGAGCGGAACGCCCAGTGCTTTACCTTTGATGTCCCACAAAGCGATGTCCACACCGGATGCAGCGGTCAATAGTGCCCCGGGAGGACCAGCGACTGCTCCAGCCCGGAACATTGCGTCCCATATAGCGTCAGTATCGAACGGGTCTTTGCCAACGATCAGAGGCGTGAAGACCGTTTCGATAGCGGCTTTAGAAACGTACGGAGCGCGCCGGAAGCATTCCCCAAATCCGGTGATGCCGGCGTCCGTGTGAATGATCGCGTAAGGATATTCGGCGTCTAGCACGACGCATTCGACTGCGGTTATCTTCACGTCCCTGTCCCCTTCGCACGCTTTTTGGCCTCAGCTTGCAGTTCTGCAGGCAACCGGAATGTGATGTTCTCGTTACCCTGTCCAATGTGGATCACATTTGCTGGATTTATTGCTTTTATCACCGCTGCCACGCTGGTTTCAGGCGTGGATGCCCCCGAAGTGATTCCAACACGGGTGACACCAGTGAGCCATGACCGGTCCAACTCTTCGGGGCCGTTAATCAGGAACGACCTGACTCCTCGCGATTCAGCGACTTCTTTGAGCCGGTTGCAGTTGGAACTGTTTTGCGCACCTATTACCAGCACAAGCTCCACCAGTTCAGAGAGCTGGCTCGCAGCCTGTTGGCGGTTTGTCGTGGCGTAACAAATGTCATTCCTGACCAGTGCTCCGGGATATTTTTTCTCGATCTCAGAAATGGCTTCGGCAGTGTCTCGTACGGACAGGGTTGTCTGCGTCAGCACCGCCACTTTCGCGTTCTCTCCAAAATCCGGTACGTTCACGCCCTCACGCTCGTCAATCAGACTCATATCAGTCTGGCCGGTTGATCCAATCACTTCCTGGTGACCCCTGTGCCCAACCAGGATGATATTCATGCCTTCGCGTGAGTACTTCTTCGCCTCGTTGTGAACCCTTGTCACCAGTGGGCAAGTGGCATCTATAACCGTCAGATTTCGCTTTGCAGCCTCTTCATAATCAGAAGGTGGTGAGCCGTGGGCTGAGAAAACGACGACTGATCCTTCAGGCACGTCTGTGACATTTTCGACAGTTATCGCACCCTTACGTTCAGTCTCCGCGACGACGATGGGGTTGTGGACAATCTGGTGTTTTACGTAGACGGGCGCTCCATGTTTCTTAATCGCCAGTTCTACGATATCCACGGCAAGGACGACACCAGCACAGAAGCCGCGGGGACTTGCCAGGTACACGTCAATATTCGGTTTGGCATGGCTTGTGTTGCTGGTCATGTCCTGTGTCATCCATCTCCGGGTTCTATGTGTCACCGCTGGCCGGGGCTTGCGGATTATATCCATGAGCCATTAGAAATTGGCTGCTCCAGCTACGAGGTAGCGTCCGGGCCGACAGCATGGTCCTTTAGTGCATCAGTCACCGGATGACTCGTGCCATTCAGCCGCGTCATCAATATGACAGTAACGATGAAGCACAGTGCTACTGCACCCAGTACAGCCTGGTATCCGAGCGCATCCCGCACATCATTTAGCCTGTCAACACCAATGCCTGAGATACGTGATGTCACGGAGCCGATGAGTACGGCAATGCTGGCATAGCCAAGATCACGCGCAGCGTGCTGCCTGGAAACAAGGTCATTCGCCAGTGCCCAACTGACGGTCAGGAAGATACCGATGACCATTCCAACCAGGAGGCCGACCAGGGTGACCATTAACACTGATGACGCAAACATGAGCATCACGGATGCCAGGACGCCCGCGATCCCTGCAAAGACGAGCATAGGATCGCGTCCGAGCTTGTCTGTCATTCTTCCCGCCGGCAGTACGGTCAAGGCTGTGGCAATCGCTGTCGAAAGGAGAATGACGATACCTCCTTGTGCAGCGTTGTCGAGACCGATCACGTCTTCAAGGTAGAAAAACGAGTACAACTGGAGTGCTGAAAACCCGGTGATTACCATGGTCAGCGCTATGAGGAATCGGAAATACATCCCGCGCGGCATTGCTGAATTACCGATGTCTGTTCGAGCCGGGTCGATATCAGTCAGAACCGGTTGGATGTTCTCTGGTTCAGCGCCACTACCGGGCACTGCCGTTGACCTCCACAGTGATGTGACGGTCCACAGTGTTGCGACTATAGCTGCAACTGCCAGGAGCACGAGTGATGCCGTCATCCAGCCAGGAGCAGTTTCCTGGTCATAACGCGCCATGAAGATGAAAATCAACCCGGTCAGAATCCCGGCGCCAGCTACTCGTGACAGGTTTAGCGCTCCTGCGGCAGAACCTTTCTTACCGGGCGAAACATGGTCCGCTATCAGTCCGTTTGCTGCTCCTTGGCCGAAATTCCCGAAGCCCTGTATGAGCACATTCAGAATTATGAGCGATAGCAGCGTTCCCGCGAACCCGAGGAACAACACTGAGGCAGCCATGCCGGCAGAACCAACCAGCATGTATGGAAGCCGTTTTGTCACTCCCTTGTGGCGATCGCTGAGGGTTCCCGCAATTGGCTGAGCGAGTGCTGCTACTGCCAGTCCGACAAGGGACACAATTCCGAGTGCGCCGTTTTTGTCGTTTGCGTCGAATACGACACCCAGTACTGATGAACCGCCATTGCCAAGTATCTCGTTGACTTTGATAGGGAGGAGAGGGGTGCCGAGAGCGGTCCAGAGGCCCGATACGCCGAACGCGTAAAGGCTGAGATTGGCAAGACTTGCTGGCCCGCGTCGGTAGATGTTTCCGATCTGTGCGAGGCCGCTAATGGATGGCCGTTTCGTTGGCCCAGTGGTTGGCAAAGTACCTTGCACGCGTTCGTTATCAGACGTTGTAAGTGTCCGGTCTGATTCGCGTTCTTCACCACCACGTTCCATTTGAGCCGCTATCTCCTTTAGACTCACTAACTAGCGTACATCACCCTCAGTTACAAGAACGTTTCAAAATGCCAGATCAACCCGTTTTTTACCATTACGCAAGTTGACAGACCAGCCGCAAAGCGAGGGAGGCTCTCTCGCCCATTGAAGATGACCTGGTCATCCGCGAATTCTTCAAAGAGCATGTGACCCGAGACGAAATCCTGGGAATTGCCGCTCTTGCGTCAATTGACGAGATGTTCTCATGGCGCAGCCCCAGTGCTAAACAGTATCGGGATCGCCGTGGTCAGCTGTCTGACGACGAACTAATTGACCTGATGCTTGCTGAACCACGGCTTATTCGCAGGCCAATCCTCATCGTCGGCAAAAAGGTACTGTTCGGGTTCAACGCAGAGGAGTACCGCAAGGTCATCTCTGGAAAATGACTACTACCCGAGTTTGCGTAGCTCTGAACTCCTTCGGCTGTGCGTATCTGCCCACATACACAATTGGTGGTGTCTGCACCTGTTGACTGCCCGTGACCGAAATATGCTGCCCGCGTTTCCTGCAAATAAATGCGCTGAACAGAACGAAAGGCAGACAGATGCTCTACGCGAAAGCGTGCCCCCGGTGCAGTGGTGACATCAAGTTGGACAAAGACAACTACGGTGTATACGCCAAGTGCCTGCAGTGCGGGTTCAACAAGGATTTCGTGACGCGGAAGTCAACATCTTCACCCATGCCTGGCGAATCAGGCCTGGTGATGGATCTAGGCGCGCTTCCGCCTGACATGGAAGAACGGGAAGCAGCCTGATTTTCGCAGGCTTTCCAGTTCATCCCTAGCCATCGCTTTCTGCATGGCTTCAACGTGTCGCGCAGACGCATCTATCCCAATCTCACAGTCATACGCAGCAATCCGCTGATAAGATTTTTGTATGACTGTAGACAGAGCCGCTAGCGACGAACCGGCAGTAATCATCAAGCGCGATGAGGCCACCGGCGTTGCGACCGTCATTCTCAATCGCCCATCACAACGCAATGCCCTCAGCCACGAGATGCTGATTGCGCTGGACGCTGCCATATCCGAAGTGGCGCGAGATGATGGCGTCCGAGCGATTGTCCTCACAGGCAACGGCCCCGCATTCTGCTCTGGAGCTGATACCCGTGAACTTGCCGGTGGTCCAAACGACGGACCGCACAAACCCGGTCCCGGTGGCCCTGAAGCACTCCGTCGAGGCTTTGAGCTTCCCCGCAAGGTCATACTCGGCCTTTTCGATATCGAGAAACCAGTCATTGCAGCAATCCGTGGCTCCGCCGTGGGGGCTGGGTTGGACCTCGCCTGTGCATGTGATATTCGAATAGCCGCACCAGACGCAAGGTTTTCGGCAGCTTACGTACGCGTTGGTCTTTTCCCCGGTTACGGCGGAGTCTGGTTCTACCCGAGGATTTTTGGCATGGCGAAGGCCGCCGACATGATGTTCACAGGCGACTTTCTCAATGCTGATGAAGCCCTGGCATCCGGTTTCTTGAATTCGGTGGTGCACGGTGACGAACTGTTAGAACGGGCTGGGGCGCTCGCACAACGTATCGCCGCTGGGCCTCCCATAGCGATACGTCTCGCAAAGACCATGATGCACCGGAGCCTTGGCGTAGATTTGCAGACTTCGCTCCAAATCTCTGCCGCAGCGGAGTCAATCACGCTATCATCCCAAGACCACGCTGAAGGCATGGCGGCAGCACGCGAAAAGCGTGCCCCAGTTTACCGAGGAGTCTGAGCTTGTTTTTGAACGGCGGACCGATGATATTCACGGGGAAGGCGCACCCGGATCTCGCCACCCGAATCTGCGAGTACCTTGAGTGCAACCTCGGTCGCGCTGAATTCTTCAAGTTCAACAATGACAACACATTCGTGAAGATTCTCGACAACGTGCGTCAGCGCGATGTCTTCATCGTCCAGCCGACCACGTTCCCGGTCAACGACAACATCATGGAGATGTTGATCTTCATAGACGCAGCGCGCCGGGCGTCTGCAGGGCGTATTACGGCGGTAATTCCGTACTACTCATATGCGAGGACCGATAAGAAAGACCAGCCGAGAGTCCCCATTACAGGCCGTCTGATCGCTGACCTGATCCACACTGCAGGTGCAGACCGGGTGGTGCTGGTTGACCTGCACGCCGCACAGGTGCAGGGATTCTTTTCGACAGTAGTGGACGAACTCACCGCGCTGCCACTGCTTGCCGATTACTTCCTTAAGAAGAACCTTGGCGAAATAGTCGTTGTCGCCCCGGACATCGGCTCATCTCGCCGTTCAAGAGACTTCGCAGCGCGCGTCAATGCCCCGCTGGCAATTATCGAAAAACGTCGACTGGGAAATAACGACCGTGTTGAGACTCTCAACGTAATTGGTAACGTAGAAGGTAAGTACGCCATACTGTTCGATGACGAGATAAACACTGGTAGCACCATGATCTCGGCAGCGAAAATACTGGCGGAACACGGCAGCAAAGGCGTTTATGCGTGTGCAACGCATGGGATTCTGCCGGGTGACGCAGCGCAAAAGCTGACTGCAGTCCCTAACCTTAATGAAATAGTCATTACAGACACGGTGCCGCTGGAAGAAAGAAAGCGTCACCCCAAAATTACGGTCGTGCCAATCGCCCCACTGGTCGGAGAGGCCATCAGGCGAATACACGAAGGTCAGTCCGTGGGTGCTCTGTTCACGTAGCGGCAGCAATGCAGGCCACATGAGCGCAGAGTCCACGCCTTACACAGAACTCGGTACGGCTCTTCGGAAGGCTTGCTAAAAGATGTTTGG
>JAURLM010000314.1 GCA_030831265.1 Chloroflexota bacterium | reverse complement strand
GTCACGCGGCGCACGGGAGTGCGGGACTTTTATACGAACGTGTTGCACCGGGTTTGAATAGATTTCAGGGCCTATAACCGACTCAACTGCATCCAGCAGGCTTGGGGCTGTGAGCGCATTGAACACGGCCGGTCCTGCCCAGAAGGGTGTGTCCGCCTTGATCCCATCTTGTGGCAACGAAAAGTCAAAATACCCGTTGTAGACCTCGCCACTGTCTTCGTAGATGCGCGTGACGCGCTCGCCAAACTCCAATTCGCTGTAAGTTGATGAGATAACCCCTTCGGAGAAGAGCTTTTCCGCGAGTGAGTCGAGAACTCCTGCATATTCGTTGATAACCGGATCGATGACCTCTTCTGGGTCGATCAGTTGATCAATAGCAAGAAATCCAAATTCGCTGAGGTGTTCCTTCTGTTCAGGAGTTAGTGCTGGCATGTTTGCTGGCCCTCCGAATTGGCCACTGACCGGAATCCGTGTACGAACCTGTGCGCGCTGCGTCATCTTACGCCGTAATGCAAAAGTTTTGGAAGCGGTTGCCCAACAGCGGTCAAGTTGCGGAACGGCGTCCGATTTAGAGGATTCCGATGCAATGAGTCAACGAACCCAATATCGTTGAAGCAGGTTTTGGGATTATCAGGTGCCGGACATAGTTGGGCTTGCTGGAAAAATCTCGCCGTTCTCTCCGCGGGTTTGACCGGTGCAATCGCTTCAAAGCTGCGTATGCATCGGCAAAATGGGCGCAGGGTGCGAGCGTTCGGCCTAGGGAACCGGTAAATCCCTAGTAAAAGACAGCGTATAGAACAGCCAACACAGTCATTCCGACGAAAGATGAAGTACTGATAACCGTCGAAATCATGATTGATTCCCTGGGAGGTTGGTATGCACCCGTTGCTGTTTCAGCAATGTGATGCGGGGTAAGTACTTCGGACGATACCGGCCAGCACAAGATGCACACTATCCGCTGGACATGTGCGTTTATAGGACTAAAGTCCAGTTAGCTGATTTTCCAGAGCTTCTCTGCGTTCGTCGCAAGAATCTGTCTTCGGTTGTTCTCCGCAATGCTTGCGGACCCAAGCTCATTAAGCGACCGTCGCTGACCAATTAGCGGAAAATCACTTGCGAACAGGATTCGGTCATATCCTGCTGTGACTCCTGCTGCTGAGAACACTTCTGGTCGATACAGGAACGGTGATGCCGCTGAATCGAAATAGGCGTTCGCCAGTTCACGTCGGACTTCGGGCATCAGCGCATAAAACGGTAGCCCGCCTCCAAAGTGAGCGAATACAAATGTGTTCGCAGGAAATGCCTTTGCGAGCGCAAGAGAGTATTCCGGTGTGACAGTTCCCTTTCCCGGATAGCTGTGACCTACCGGTTCCGATGTGTGCATCAGCACCGGCAATCCGAGTGACCGAGCTGCGTCGAAGAACGGTGCGAGGCTGCCAAAATCCAGGTTGAGAAAATTCTGGGTGTCCGGGTGCAATTCGCCGATTCCCCGCGCACCCTCCGCCGCGCATCGTTCGATCTCGGTTATGGCAGCCTTGCCCCAGACCGGGTTTGCACTGCATAGCGGGATCAGCTTTCCGGGATTGGCCTTGGCGCTGTGCAGCAGGTAATTGTTCGACAACTGTGCAGTAGCGGGGTCAGTCCAGCCGTAACCTGCTACGACTGATACGTCGACGCCGCAGCGCGTCATCTCAGTGAGCAGGTCATCCGCAGATGCAGTTTGTGCTTTTTCGGAGCTGAACAGCGCTTTGAAAGTGGCGTCACGGGAGAGTATTCGTTCACGGTCAGTACGAAACTCGCCAGGGAGAATGTGCGTATGGCTATCGACGATCATGTTAATTCGTAAGGACATCAGGCCCGAATGTGGCGAAAGTACTCAGGTTTATACCGCTAATTGTTTCATGTCCCATCGTTATACTCGAAAGACAAATGACGTTTAATCAGTAAGGCCACCTTTTCCGCACATCATGACTTCCATGCAGATTACCGAGTCTGACCGCATACTCCGCCAACCGGATATTCCTCATGCTGAACCAAAGCTGGGCAAAGTGGCGGTGCTTTACACGACACCGGAAACGGTGATCGACGATTACGCCCGGCTGCTGGACCTTGCCGATATCGACTCTGCGCTGGTTCCCGGCCGACAGAACATGCTGAAGGTCAATATCTCATGGCAGCACTATTACCCCGGCTGCTCATCCGCTCCGTGGCAGATTGAAGGTGTCGCGAAGAAGATGCAGGCCAACGGTTTCACAGATATCACCGCTGCCCACAATGGCACGGTCGTCGTTGACCCCATCGAAGGCCGTGCCAGAAACAAACAGGGCGTCGTAGAAGACCGGCTTGGGCTGAAACACGTTGTCCTGGACATGCCGCCGGTTAAGTGGGTTCGCTACGAGCCGACGGCGAAGATGCTTGTGCTCAACGATATCTACAAGGATGGGCTGTTCGTCCCGGAGCCGCTGATTGGCACGAACATCGTTCATCTCCCAACCGTCAAGACGCATGTTTTCACGACGATGACCGGTGCGATGAAGAACGCCTTTGGTGGTCTGCTACACCGATATCGGCATTGGACGCACGCTAGTATCCACGAAACGCTGGTTGACCTGCTGCAAATCCAGAAGGAGATTCACTCTGGCCTGTTCGCAGTGATGGACGGAACCTTCGCCGGAGATGGCCCCGGCCCGCGGGCGATGCGTATCCACCAGAAGAACATCATTCTTGCCAGTGCTGACCAGGTGGCGATTGACGCTGTGGCAGCGAAGTTGATGGGCTTTGACCCTATGAAGCTGACCAAGATTCGGTTGGCTCATGAGATGGGGCTGGGTATTGGCGATCCTCGCGAAATTGAGTTTGTGGGCGATGATATTGCCAACGTGAACTGGAACTTCGCTGCTAGCGAAAACACGTTCGCCTCACGCGGTCAAAAGATGATCTACTGGGGACCGTTGAAGCCACTTGAAGGCGTTCTGCTCCGTTCTCCGCTGGTGCCATGGGCAATCTGGGCCTCAAATGCATATCACAACGACTTCTGGCTGCGGTTTGTCGGCCGAAAGCGTGTGCGTGAGGCGATGAAGACACCGTGGGGCAAGTTGTTCGAGAGTTATTAGCTCCCGACACTTGCCGAAATAGTTAATACATGAAGCGTGACCCCTGGTGATTCAGCCGGGGGTCATGTTTTTGTCCTGAAAATCCCTTGTAATCAGCGCGCGAGCAGCATTGGCAGTGAGAACATGTCCACATATGAATAACGAGTTGATCGATACCTATGTCCACAAGATCGTCGATCGACGCCGTCCTGGCGTTGACCTGAAATTTGCCACATCGCAAAACCTGTTCAGTTCGAACACTATTGACCCCGGCACGAACCTGTTGTTGCGTATGTTCGCCGCACACGCTGGCCGGAAATTCGAGAAAGCACTGGATGTGGGCTGCGGTTACGGTGTTATTGGCGCGTCACTGGTTGAATCCGGGATTGCAGCAAGTGCCGACATGGTAGACCGTGACGCCCTGGCTGTTGCATTTGCTCAGAGAAACATCGGACTGAACGGACTTTCAGGGCTGAATGCTTTTGCCAGTCTCGGATATGACGATGTGCCGGTGGGGCCCGTATATGACCTGGTCATTTCCAACTTGCCCGGGAAGGCTGGAGAGAGTGTTCTGCGGCACATGCTGGTTTATGCTAGTGCCCACATGATGCCTGATGGGCAGGTATGGGTGGTTGGTGTGACGCCGTTGCGAGAATTTATCGAGACTACGTTGCGTGAGAGCGGGGCGACGCTGGTTCACACGGAACATGGCCCTCGGCACAGCGTTTACGGCTTTCGCCCGTTGATCGAGCCTCAATCAACGACTGAACCTGATCTGCCGGATTCGGTCGATGCTGGCATCTACACACGAGGCTCGGTGGATTTCGAAGTTGGTGATCGGCTGTACACACTCCAGACGAACCGGGGAGTGCCTGAATTTGAAAAGATCAGCTATGCGACGCGTTTGCTACTGGAGCAACTGTACGTTGTACGGAAGCGGAAATTCCGTACGGTAGCCACGTTCAACATCACCCACGGCTACATCCCACTGGCAATTCTTGCAGCACGCATGGCGAAACAGATTGAACTGAATGATCGCGACCTGCTGGCACTCCGTTCGACACAGAAAAACTTGTCCGCAAATGGCTTTAATTGCCCAACGGAGACGCTACACCATGATGTCTCATGGTTGCCGGCAGGTGACGGTCCGGTTGACCTGGTAGCAGGAACGTTGCGTGGCGATGAACCCAATGCCGCGCTAGAACTCGGTATCACCGAGATTGCAGCGCGGCTCGTCCGCGATGGCGTTGCGATGGTCGCCGGGGAGTCCACTCCGGTGACGCGTATGCTCAAGGTGTTGGATGGAATACGCGGGATAACGGTCACTGAGCGCCAACGTTATCGTGGTGCCAGTGTTGCCGTGTTCACAAAGATTTCCTGAGCGATCCGACTACTCGATGCGGTTCGCAACGAGGTACTCCATGTTCATCTCTATACCCAGGCCGGGCTTGTCCGGGACATGAAGTGCGCCGTTGGTATTGTCCAGCGGGGTCTGGATGAACTGGTTGTAGTTGCTGAGGTCTGCATTCGCCGTTTCCAGCCGGTAAAAATTCGGCACTGTCAGCATCACATGTGAACCCGCCAGCACATTGATTGGGCCGCTGGCATCATGTGGCGAAACCGGAATGTAATAGGCCTCGGCCATCGTCGAAATCTTCTTCAGTTCCGAAATTCCACCGGTCCACGTAACATCCGGCATTATGTAGTCGGCCAACTCTTTCTCAAAGACAGGTACGAACTCCCAACGTGTGTGAAGGCGCTCACCGACGGTAATCGGCACGTTCACTTTTTCTCGGACCTGGTTAAGCGCGTGGTAGCTTTCGACCGGGACCGGCTCTTCGAACCAGTCAACCTGCCCGGCATCTTCCAGCGTGTTGCACAGGCGAATCGCTGTCGGAACGTTGAAGCGGCCGTGGGCGTCGATGAGGATCTCCATCTCCGGGCCGGCAAACTCGCGAGCGGCAGCGGTAATCTCCGCTGCAATCTTTTCACCTTTACGGCTCATCTTGCCGTCAAGGTAACCGGCATTGCTCGTGTCATTAGCCTCAAGGTGAGGGAACGGGTCGAACTTCATGGCCGTGTGCCCTGAATCGACGATTTTTCGAACCTCTTCTTCGATGCGTTCCTTGCGGTCCCATCCCTTCTGGCTCGGGTGGGTGTAGAGCAGCACATCATCACGCACTTTGCCACCCAACAATTCGTAGATTGGTAGCCCCAGCATCTTGCCGCGTATGTCCCAGAGAGCGATGTCGATACCGCTGGTCACATGCGTTGCCGCACCGCGGCTTCCCATGTAGGTGAACGCTCGGAATATCTTGTTCCAAATCCGTTCGATCTGGGTGGCGTCGTCACCGACCAGCAGGTCATTCAACCGGTTGATGATGCCCGCGACAGCGCGGTTGGCCATGGGTGTCGTGGTTGTTATCTCACCCCAGCCGGTAATGCCTTCATCCGTTGTCACTTCAATGAAGAAAAACTCTCCCCAGAAAGTGCCTGGAACCTTGACCAGCCACGGGTTGATCTTTGTGATTTTCAAACTGGTCTCCTGTATCGGGGCGTTTGATTGGCTATGCGTGATGAGTTGGAAGACTCGTGATGCAGAAATATACAGAAGCTACATCCCGGTGGAGCCTTGATCCATGCGCGGCGCGCGTGAAAGATCACAAGGGGTTAGCAGAGTCCGGGACGATCCAGCCCGAGTGCTCCGCTGGTCGTTGTAGGTTTATCCGCTGATTTTGCGGAGTAAGTCTTGAGAGATTGTCACGTAATAGAATCTTCGCAAGAAACGATAAGTCTTGCCTTCCCCAATACGGACAAAACCTTCACGTTCAAAATTACGCATCGAAGTTTGGACGTTAACGGGAACAAGTGTGAGGAGCCTTACAAGACCCTCGGAATGTGCGCGTTGCATAACCCGCCGAATCTTAGCGTTTTGGATCCGTTTCCCCCGGAACCGTTCAACGGTTTGCCCGCTGTAAATGTATTCAGTCCCGGATGAAAGAGGGATGGTAGAACCGGCGATTGTCACCTGCCTCTGCGTTGTCCATGCTAGATGTGCTGCGAACCCGTCCACTTCGCCTATCAGTAAACGATTCCCACCTGCGAGTGTTTCGGTCGCCCATTGTTTGCGAAAACCGTCGTACCCGTGATCTTCTACAGTGAGCGATTCGATGTCTGCCGCCGTGCCTTCTCTCCACGTAACGTCAATCAACGGTTGTGGCTCGTTTGGTTCGCCAGTTAGAGCGAGTTCATACACATACCATCGAGTGATTTTCGGGAAAAGGTTTAGAACGCGGCTAAGCATGATTGAAAGACGGCTCACTAGTTAATTCTCAAACAGGACCAGCGTTGCTGGCCCGGGAGGTTGTCAGGCCCCGGTATGGCCGCCGTTGCCATTTCCGGGTGGGCCGAATTCATTATTCGCATACACGCCGAGGTCACGCCCCTGGTGAACGTGAACGACAAAGTCATCACGCTCAACACCAACAGCGTCGATGATGTCCTCATCGACGATGGTAACGAGTTCCTGGATTCCGTCCTGCGTCACACTTTCGTCGACGATGAGCGTGCCGTGGACCATACCGTGGGCGAAGTGTAGGTCAAGCCTGCCGACAGGTTTGCCGTCTTCAAGGATTGCGTAGCACTCAGACTGTTGGGTGCGTACCTCGCGTTCGAAATAGAAAGTTGGCATGTGATCCGGCGGGAGGCTTGTGGTTAGACCCTTATGGTTTGAATTATGCCTGAGCAGACACCGGGCTTGCGACGTTCTTGTCGGTCACATAATGGGTATATCTGCCCGGTGCAACGCATGAATTACTCTCCTCGACGGTTCGCCAGCGTGCGTTGCGTGAGATCGAATAGCGTTTCGTGTCCGGCGAAATGCCGCTTAAGCTCGCTGACCATTTCTTCGAAGAAACGTGTGCGTGAGCGTTGGGTTGTGCCCGCGATGTGGGGTGACAGGAATACGTTTGGCATTAAGCGCACCGGGGAATCAGGTGGGATTGGCTCGGGATCGAACACGTCAAGGCAGGCGTTTATGTCTCCGGATCGTAGTCGCTCCACAAGAGCATCTGCCTGGACCACCGCACCGCGTGAGACGTTTACAAATACGCTGCCCGGACGCAGCAGGCTCAACTCGTGTCGGCCAATCATGCCGTGAGTTCCCGGTGTAATCGGCACAAGGCATACGACAACATCAGCCTGCGACATCACGTTGTCGAGTGATGTGAGCGTGAAGTCATACGCATATGCGATGTCTGAGGGCAGGTACGGGTCGCAGACGAGGTTCTTCGTGCGAAATGGTCGCAAAAACTCGATAAGCCTCCGCGCAATGTAGCCGCCACCGATCAGCCCGACTGTCTTGCCAGTCAACTCCTCGTTCATGGCGAATTCCGGCTCTGTCTGTCGCTGCTGTGGCGTGCCCCATAGTTCACCGTCAGCCAGTTTTCGGAAGTGCGCTCCTCCGTTCCGTAAACCAATCAGCATCAGGGCAAGTGCCCATTCTGAAACCGGGTATGACGAGCCGTGAGTGGTGTCGATAGCCCGGACGCCGCGTTCGTTGGCTGCTTTGACATCAATGCGCCGTGCAAATCGGTCGCCTTCCAGTTCTCCGACGAACGTTACTCGGCGTGCCCCCGAAAGAATGTCGTCTCCGATTCGTGGTGAGCCGTGGCATACAACGAGTGCGTCAACGCCTCTTGCGAAGTCCGTTAGTTCTGCAACTGTCTGTGCTGAAGTTTGCGGTGATTCGTCCCAACTGGAGGGCTCGTTGAACTCTTGCCAGCGGAAATCAGCGAACTGGTTCAGTCGAGCCAGGTCGGCATCTGCAATGTAACTCCGGCGAACTTTTGCGTTCGATACGAGACCGACGATTGGGCGTGCATCAACCAAGATGGTGCCTTTCAGATACGTAATGTGCGCAGATTCTACTCGCCTTACGCATCTTTATTACCACCAGGTCCGGTAGGTCCGGGCGTGGTGTCCTGCGCCGGAATCCGGTCCGGGTCAGAGCGCCATATGAAGTAGGAGTAGGCAGTTAGGAACACTATTCCGGGAATCAGCACGGCGAACATGAGTATCAGGGCAAGTTGGCCTCCGATAATCGCCCCGATGGCACTCGCCGCGCCCGCAGCGATGAATACCCAGCCGCCAACGCTGTGAGTCTTGACCCATGAGCGCTCGCTGGTGATCGTCCACGGCGTACGGATTCCCACGAAGTAGTTGGGTCTTACTTTTCCGAGTACCAGCCCAATCAATACGAATAACACGGCGATTGATGCAGCAATCAACCGGTCAACCGGCACCGCCGCTTCTCTGCTAATAGAGATGTTAAAAAAAGCATAGATGACCGCCATGTACACGACGAATCCAACTCTGATCGTGGTGTATGGGCCGCGGAATGAAGGGTAATTTGCGCGTGCCGGGTCAATTCTTGGGATGACCGTCAGTAGTGCATATATAGCCAGCGTCACAAGCGGCAGTAGCAACAGGCCGGAGAATCTTCCTCCATAACCGTCTACCTCTCCCGATATATTCCAGTGGATTGGAATCCGATCTGGAACAGAGATCCAGCGTACGGCTGCTGTGATGAACATTGCTCCGATTACGCCAAGCTGCAGGGCTTCCCACCATTTACTTCGTGCCAGCATTCTCTACTTCTCCGTCGCGGAGTCTGTACCGCCGCTGTCTTCACCGTCGCCTTTGAACAGTCCGAGGACCGCACCGAGCGCATCGTCGAATGCCGATGTATTGATTGAGTACACGATGCGGTTCCTGTTGCGCTCTGAAATGATCAGCCCGGCGGCTTTCAACACGTTAAAGTGGCCTGACATGGTTGGCTTCGACAGTTGAAACTGGTCTGAAAGCTCCCCGGCTGTCATGTCACGATCTCGCAACAGCCGGAGAATCTCTCTCCGAGTTGGATCGGCAAGCGCCTTGAATGTATCGTTTATGCCCATGATTCCCTGTTGGGACGGCCAGTAATTAGGTAATTCGCGAAGTACCAAAATAGCATCATGATCATTGCAATGCAACGTGTGCTCATGGTGTCGTTGTGAGTGATTTCCTTTCACGTCCGCGCTGGGCGAGAACGGTGGCACGAAGTGCTACTATGCGGATTCCTGAAAATCGCCTCCCAGATTCCACGCGCAGAGCCGGAAAGAGAGACCACCAATGAGCTTCTTCAAATCCCGACGATCAGCAGTCCTTGCTCGTCACGGAGCCGTAGCAACAAGCCAGCCACTTGCTGCACAGGCAGGCCTGCGAATGCTGATGGACGGTGGGAACGCGGTTGATGCCGCTGTTGCCGCCGCCGCCGCCTTGAATGTGGTCGAACCCGGTTCAACGGGCATCGGTGGCGATATGTTTGCGCTGATATGGGATGCGAAAGAGCGCAAGGTGAAGGCTCTTAACGGTTCTGGTCGGCAGGCAGCGGCTGCGAACGTGGCTGATGTTCGGAAGGCAGGATTTGACGCAATCCCGAACGAAGGACCCGGCTCATGGTTCGCAGTAAGCGTTCCCGGCACGGTTGATGGATGGCAGACGGCGCTGGAGCACTACGGCCGAATGACGTTCCGTGAAGTGCTTGCACCGGCAATCGACTACGCGATTAACGGCTACGGCGTTTCGGACATCGTTTCTTACGGGTGGCGTAGCAATGAGGCCAAGCTGAGTTTCAAACCGTCTGGTGCTGAGATGATGCCTGTGAACGGCCGAACACCTCGCAAGGGTGAGTTCGTGCGCTTGCCAAACCTGGGACGGAGCATGCAGGCGATTGCCGAAGGCGGCAAAGATGCTTTCTACAAGGGCGAGATTGCTAAGAAGATCGCCGACTACGTCCAGAGTCTCGGTGGTTGGCTGACTGAGCAAGACCTTGCCGAGCACCACTCAGACTGGGACGAGGCGATTTCTGTTGATTATCGCGGTGTGAAGGTCTGGGAATGTCCACCGAACGGACAGGGCATCGCCGCCTTGATCGCACTGAATCTTGCAAAGGGATTTGATGTCACGGGTATGGGGGCTCAGTCGCCGGACCGATATCACTACCTCATCGAATCGATGCGACGCGGCTACGCAGATGCATTGCAGTATGTTGCGGATCCTCGCATGGTTGAAGTGCCGATTGGACCTCTGCTCTCCGACGAGTACGCAGACCGCCGCCGTGCAGGTATCAGCGGAGATCACGCCGACCCGAACATTTCCTATGGCGACCCTATGGGTGGCGCTGACACGGTCTATGTCACAGCTGTTGACGGCGATGGCAACGCTTGCTCGCTCATTAACAGTTTGTTTGCCGGGTTCGGCACAGGGTTGGTCGCTCCCACAACAGGTATCGCTCTACAGAACCGTGGCTCGCTGTTCTCATTTGACCCGAACCACCTGAACTATCTGCAGGGAAAGAAACGGCCGTTCCAGACGATCATCCCGGCGATGGCCACGAAGGATGATGAGATGTACCTGAGCTTTGGCGTGATGGGCGGATTCGTCCAACCACAGGGACACCTGCAGGTTGTATCGAACATGGTGGACTTCGGCATGGACTCCCAGGAAGCACTGGATGCCTTGCGATTCAAGGTGATGGTGGAAGGTGACAACTCTGTGATCGTCGAGGAAGATGCCGACCCGGCGATGGTCGAAAACCTGCGCAAGCGCGGTCACACGGTGCATGTGAAAACTGGATACGAACGCATTGAGTTCGGTGGCGGGCAGGTCATTTCAAGAGACCCGGAAACCGGCATCCTTACCGCAGGTTCGGAACCTCGCAAGGACGGCTCTGCGGTCGGCTGGTGATCGATTAGGACTGGTGCAGCCCTCTGCTTTCTAGTCCGGCGTGGCAAAACACGGGTTGCTGGAGAATTGCAGCATGAATGTTGGATTCGTGGGATTGGGTCGAATGGGAATGCACATGGCCCGGAACCTTGTTCAGTCCGGCCACCGTGTCACCGTCTATGACGTTCGACCAGAGGCCGTGGAAGTCCTGGTGGAGCTTGGCGCGGTGGCGGCAGTTGAATTAGCCTCTGTCACCGCAGGTGCTGAGTTTGTATTCACGTCGCTGCCTGGCCCTTCGGAGGTCACATCGGTGTGGCTTGGTGACGATGGGCTGCTTGCACATCTTGAAACGGGTGCCCTGGGAATCGACCTGAGCACGGTTGGGCCCGATACCGCGATAGCAATCGGCGAGGAAGCGCGTTCACGTGAAGTGCGCTTTGTTGACGCTCCGGTCAGTGGTGGTGTTGGCGGGGCTGAAGCCGGGACGCTCAGTATGATGGTCGGTGGCTCCGAAGACGATTTCGTTGATGCGTTGCCTGTACTGAGTGCCATTGGTGATTCACAGAAGATCTACCGATGCGGAGATGTTGGTGCCGGGTCCATAACGAAACTGGTCAACAACCTGATCAGCATGACCAACAACGTTGTGATCGCTGAAGCGTTCTCAATGGGCGTAAAGGCGGGTGTTGATGCGCAGACACTTATGGATGTCGTTTCTGTAAGTTCCGGTAATAGCACAACGCTGTCTCAGTGGCGCAACTCGGTGCTTAAGCGTGACTTTTCACCGGGATTCATGCTCGCACTGGGTCACAAAGACGCTCGGCTAGCGATAGAACTTGCCGAACAGCTTGGTGTTCCAATGCCGGTTACGTCAGTCGCAAAAGACCGTCTTGCTGCCGCATTGGACGAAGGCTGGGGTGCTGAGGCAGCGTCAGTGATCGCAAGATTGCAGGAGCGAGATGCTGGAGTGGTCATCGAAGGCGATTCGAACCAGTAATCGCCATAGTGTGTACTAATGTGGCCTATTACGGAGATTGATGCCGCTTAAATGCCTGTTGTTGGTTAAATGTATACTTTTACGGAAGTACCAG
>JAURLM010000029.1 GCA_030831265.1 Chloroflexota bacterium | reverse complement strand
CCAACCTCAGCGACATTGTTGGGGCTGACTACGCAGTGCGTAACGTGGGTGGCCGTGAGTCTGGCAAGGTGTTCTACATTGCCGGTATCGAGATCATCAAGGGACCGCTGGAGCGCGTCGACGGCCAGCGAGCGTTCTACTGCTTCGACCCCGACGGCAACCGCCTGGAGTTCACGACCGCTCGCAACCTGAAACCGCTACAGCTTCAGCGCGTCGTGGACGAATGCGGCCACACGTCAGAGGTATAATCTACGGATTCCAGCGGATGTCAAACGGAAACGTGGAAGGAAGCAAGCATGCTTCGGATGAAGACGTCGGTGATCTTTCTCTTCCTTATTCTGGCTGGCTGCTCAACCGCGAGCACCCCGACGACGGATGTCCCAAACCTGGACCAGCGCGCTGACCTCTCAAATCTTGATGTGTATGGCACTCAGTCTGAGATTCTCCGACTCCTGGATGATGGTCACGTGATGTACATCAGGGCGGAGTCATTCAATCAATCCGGGCACCAGAGTCCCGCATGCCTGCCTGCACAGATCATCGGGACTGATTGCCCAGTGTGGCCGGAGAATCTCGTCATCGAAGCGTAGATGACCACGAACGCCGCAGGAATTGTAGACATCTTTTATGGCCGCCAGCGAACACCCGACGGAGAGCTGCTGGCAACCGGAGTAAACGGGGCATGGACAGACTCAGATACCGGGCAGGCATGGACGGCTGGGCCGCTTGGTGGGCCTGATCTGGTCAAACGAGTCGAGAGCCTGTCGACCGTTATCGAGAGCTTAACCGCTACCTTTCCCGACATAGTCACCGAGGGAAACTATCTCGGTCGACCCAGCATTATCGTCCCTAGAAGCCTGGAGAACGAGTACCAGGTAGCCAACCCAATGCTCTCCCGCGAGACACGGTGGCAGGAAGCCTCTGACGGTACTCGCTGCATGATCAGCGAACTGAAATTCGTCGAGATCGCCATGCTGCCACCGGGTTCGTTCCCTACGTTCGCAACAGCCGAAAATTGATCGAGTCAGATCACGGTTTCCCGGCTAAAACCCCTGCAGAGCGTCCATCGCTGTGTCATGCAGGTGGCCGTTGCTGATGACAAGGCTTTCCCCGCGGAATGTCGGTTCGCATGAGATTGACGTGGCACGACCGCTCGCAACCTGAAACCGCTACAGCACCGGCGCATCGTAGACGAGTGGGGCCACACGTCTGAGGTTTAGCGTTGAAAACAGGCAGTAAACTGCCAGACGACTGGCCTCTAGCCGCGCTGGTACTTGTCATACATCGCGATTATGTACGGGTGGTTCGGGTCGTACTGAGTAAGAGGCTTCGGGTTGTCCACCAGCCCTATCGGCCTCACATTCTCCCCTGCCACACCGGTTGCCTCATCACCAAGGTCACGCCGACACGCCTCGATCTTCGACATCAGCCCGGAAACCACATCCGGGTGCTGGTCGAACAGGTTCGTCGTCTCGCCCACGTCTGTAGCAAGGTCATACAGTTCTCGAACCTGTTTCTCACCCTTTCGGACATGCAGTTTCCAGTTTCCGCTCCGGACCGCTTCCAGGCTATTCTGCTTATAGTAGAAAAACTCCTCGTATTCCGACGCAGCGCCATCCCCACCGAACACCAACCGGCCAATATCATGCCCGTCAATGATTCGGTCTGTCGGAACTTTTCCACCTGCGAAACCCGCCAGTGTCGGCATCACATCCATTCCGGTCGCCAGCTCATGGCACACCGTTCCCGCCGGGACACGACCCGGCCAGCGGATGATGAACGGCACCCGCTGTCCGCCCTCCCATGTCGTAGCCTTCGTCCCGCGTAACGGAGCGTTGCTGCCACCCTCGTCACGCGCACGTGAACCGTTATCGCTGGTGAAGATGACCACCGTGTTGTCATCGATCCCCTGCCGCTTGAGTTCATCCATGATTACGCTCACTGACCAGTCGATGGCAGCGACTCCCGCCCCATAGATGCCGTTCTCCGATTCCCGTTCGAAGTGGGCCGGGGTGTAGATGGGGACATGCACGTGCATGTGGGCGAAGTACAGGAAGAACGGGCCGTCCTTTTCACTTCGGATGAACCTGACGGCCTCCTCGACGTACCGTTCGGTGATAGCTGCCTGGTCTGGTTGCTCCTCAATCACCTCAAGATCACGAACCAGCGGCAAAGGAGGTCTCTCCTTGTAGGCAATCTCCGCATTGGGGTTCGGGTCTTTTGCCTGCCTGCCGTGGTCGTTGCTGAACGGTATCCC
The DNA here is from genome assembly GCA_030831265.1 of Chloroflexota bacterium. Classification (GTDB taxonomy): domain Bacteria; phylum Chloroflexota; class Dehalococcoidia; order Lucifugimonadales; family Lucifugimonadaceae; genus JAJCYX01. The sequence goes on along the minus strand of JAURLM010000029.1, from coordinate 2,202 downwards.
GTAGTAGCTGTCGAAGCCGTGGGAGGTTGGCAGGAACTCCGGCTGGTCGCCACAGTGCCACTTACCGACCAATTTGGTGACGTATCCAGCGTCTTTCAGGACGCGCGCAGCGGTGATCTCTTCCGGGTTGAGGCCGATGCCATCTCCGGGGAACAGGACCACCCCACCATTCACGAACGAGCCGAAGCTGATGCGTGGCGGATAGCAGCCGGTCATCATGGCGCCGCGAGACGGGGAACATACCGGCGAGGCCATGTAGAAGTCGGTGAACCGCATCCCCTCAGTCGCCATACGGTCAAGCGCCGGAGTCCTGTTCACGGTTGACCCGTAGGCTCCGAGATCGCCATAGCCGAGATCGTCGCAGTTGATGAGGATGATGTTCGGTTGCGCCAATTCGAGAGCCTTTCCAATGAACCGCAGGTTGATTTCTTGAGGTGGTTTTGACCGTTTGAGATACGTGGCCAGAGGTTACACAACCTGCGCTGTATCGGAAACCGCAGCGAACAAGAGTATTTTTAGTAACCGAGACAGCCGGGTCCAGGAATGCTGTCGATACGCAAAGTGATTTCTGCCTTTGAAGGAATTCAGGCCGGAACGCATGCACCCCCCACTCTCCTGTCAGCCAGACCATAGCGGAGGGATCTTACATAGCGACATTCACAAACCGGTTACTCATGAACGTCAACTACTGATCGCCCGCTTGCGGCAATATCCTTCGATTTCACGTGGGATGCCAATTGAGGACTTGCGATGACAGCAGGATGGTCGTGGAGGCCAATCCGGTCATTGAGATGACACAGCCTGGAGTGTTATAAGTCGGGACAGCTTCTCCTCGACACGACTAAAAACCTTGCAGCGCGTCCATGGCTATGTCATGCAGGTGACCGTTGCTGATGACAAGGCTTTCCCCGCGGAATGTCGGCTCCCCGGCAATCGAGTTCGCCCGGCCGCCCGCCTCTTCCACAATCAGGTTCACCGGGGCGAAATCCCAGTCATGCGCAGACGGCTCCACCCAAACGTCTGCCCTGCCCGTTGCGACCATGAACGGCGCATAACAGTGACCCCACATGCGCCGCACGCCAAAACTCTTCAGCAATCTGTCCAGTACAGGCTCTCGACCAGTCCGCTCCCACCATTCGTGGTGCGTTGTCAGCAAACAGGCATCCGCAGCGTCACGCACGCCTGACACTTTCGCCATGTGTACGTCCTTAAGCATCCCCGGACTGTCGCTGAACACCGGAAGCTGGCTCGCCCACCATGCTCCACCACCTCGTGAAGCAAACGCAATCTGCGACAGAGCAGGCAGGTAGATAACACCGACGTCAGCCTTAGGCTCGCCATCTCGAACACACGCAACCAGCGTCCCGTACAGCGGAACCCCGCGCACGAACGCCTCGGTGCCGTCTACGGGATCCAGGAACCATGTGCGACCGCTTGTGCCCTGCTTGACGCCCCATTCTTCGCCAACAATCCCATCTTCCGGGAACCGCGCCTGTATGCGCTCACGCATCAGCTTTTCCGCGCCGCGGTCGGCTGCCGTTACGTGCGAGCGATCAGGCTTGTACTCCACCTGCAGGTCTGGCGAGTAGAAATGCGGCACCGTGAAATCGCCGCCCTCCCTTGCGAGAGCGACGGCGAATTCCAGTGTTTCTTTTAACGAGTTGTTGCTCAATACTGCTGATCTGGCGATGTGATGGCCGCCGCCGCCTTCAGATCCGCTGATGTGTCTCGTGGCTGCGTTGGCATTACCACCATTTGCTCGACAATGGTTCGCTGCGGCATGGCGGCGCAGAACAGGATGGCCGCTGCAATGTCCTCGGCTCCCATCATGGTCGCGCGTGCTGCGGCGTCCGGCGGCAGCGGTCGGTTGCTCAGGATAGGGGTGTCTACTTCTGCCGGCATGATGGCGCAGGCACGAATGCCTTCTGCACGAAGTTCAGCGTTCATCCCACGAATCATGTTGAGCGATGCCGCCTTGGCTGCGCTGTAGGGTGCACCGCCGAGCAGTCCCGGAGTGAGGGCTGCCATCGAAGAGACAGTGATGACCGTGCCTTCTTTACGCTTAATCATGTCGTTCACGGCGGCCTGTGTGATTCGGTAAACGCCTTCAACGTTGACTTTGAACACAGACTGCCATTCTTCGGGGCCAACATGCTTGATGGAGCGTACACGGCTGCTGTGACCTGCATTGTTGACCAGGAT
>JAURLM010000313.1 GCA_030831265.1 Chloroflexota bacterium | reverse complement strand
TGCGAGGCGTTCGGGTTGGATGTGCAAGAGGATGCGTGGGGTAACGTTCTTGCATCGAGGCCGGGTTCGGAGCCGGGAGCACCGGGGATTGCGTTCGTCGCTCACATGGATCATCCCGGTTTCGAGGCTGTGGCGGAGCAGGATGGGCACGTCGTTGCCCGCGTGCTCGGTGGCGTACCGCCGTGGGCTGAGGAGTCAGGCGCACCGGTCATCGCACTGGTACGTGACCCGGATGAACCAGAAATTCAGCGGGCGCATGTGGACCACGTCCGCGGTCGGATAGTCGGCAAGGCCGAAGGTACGGCCGAACGGTCAGTAATCATTCGTTTCGATGAACCGTTGCCAGGACTGCCTGTGCCGATTGTCTTCGACTTGCCGGATTTCGACCTTGGTGATGGGTTGATTCGTATGCGGGCCGCGGATGACCTTGCCGGGTGTGCAACCGTAATGGCTGTGATGGCAGCCGCCGCTGAGTTCGACTCACCAGGAACCGTCTATGGGCTGTTCACCCGCGCTGAAGAAGTGGGGCTGATCGGCGCTCTGCTGGCTGCCGAGGGCGGACTGTTGCCGCGGGACACGGTTGTCGTGTCTGTCGAGACCAGTCTTGCATTACCGGGAGCAGAGCAGGGCAATGGTCCGGTTATACGCACCGGCGACAGGGCGACAACCTTCGATAACGCAGCTGAGGCGTACCTCGTGGCGGCACGGGCAAAGCTGCTTGCAGAAGACAAGAACTTCAAGGCGCAGCGGCAGCTCATGGGTGCGGGGGGATGTGAGGCAAGCGCGTTCGCAGCGCACGGGTACTCGGTCACCGGCATGGCGTATCCGCTTGGCGCATGGCACAACGCGGGGCTGAACAGTACCATCGCATCGGAATACATATCGCTTGATGATTTTGCTGGAGGCGTGCTGCTGGCGACAGAGGCTGCAAAGCTGGCAGGAACTGGACCGGCGAGCCCGGCTACTGCTCGCCTGAGACAACCTGTTGGAGTCCGTGAACGTCACCGGTTGCGTACGCCGTAGTGGCGCACCGGCACGCTGGCGGCGGGCAGATGTATGCTGGCGTAGCCGCGGCCAACAAACGAAATTACAAACTGCAAGATTGCTGACAAACAGCGCAACGCACGGAACCTGATATGGCAAAAGTAGACGGAAGCTACCTGGTTGCACGAACGCTCAAGGAAGAGGGTGTCGATCACCTTTTTTACCTGATGGGCGGCCCTAACTACGAGATCATCAACAACTCGGAGGACATGGGCATACGAGCGGTCGATTTCAGGCATGAACAGGCCGCTGCAATGGCTGCACATGCGTATTCCCGCGTTACGGGAAAGCCCGGCGTCACTACAGCTGCATCTGGCCCCGGCACGCTGAACCTGCTGACAGGACAGTACAACGCCTTCGTGGATTGTGCGCCGATGATTACCCTCGGCGGTGCAGGCCCGATCTCCGATTTCGGTCGAGACGGTTTCCAGGAAGTTGACCAGGTTGCTATTTTTGAGCCAATCAGCAAGGCCGTGATGCGGCCGACTGACCCCGCTCGCTATCCAGAGCATATTTCTACTGCGTTCCGGATAGCGACGTCTGGTCGTCCCGGTCCCGTGTATGTGGACTGCAACGAGGACGTTCTTTACGGACAGGTTGATGAGGCGGATGCGCCAGCACCATCAAGGGCAGAGCAGAAGGCGCGTCCCGCAGGTGACCCTGACCTTGTGCGAGAAGCCATACGTTTGCTGCGCGAATCAACTCGGCCGGTGCTGTTTGCCGGTGGCGGAGTCTGGTGGTCGCAGGCGTGGGAGGAGATGCGGGAATTTGTGGACCGCACCGGAATTCCTTTCTACACAGCGCCAATTTCCCGTGGGCTGATCCCCGAAGATCACCCGCTGTCGTTCCCTGCTGCGCGGTCTACTGCGCTGCGTGATGCTGACCTTGTGCTGGTGATCGGCACACGATTCAACTGGATGATGACGTTTGGCAGCAGGCTTGGTCCGGATGCGAAGATTGTCCAGGTAGATATTCATGAAGAAGAACTTGGTCACAACCGAAGCATAGCCGTAGGCATCGTCGGTGACGCCAAGGCAGTCCTGTCACAGATGAATGGTGAAGTCTCACGCGCTCGCTTCAAGACGCGTGCTGACAGTGACTGGGTTACTCACCTGCGCGATATAGACACTGAACGTCGTGAGCGCGTGAAGCCGCTCGAAAACTCTGAGCAAATGCCGATTCACCCGCTACGGCTCTGCAAAGAGCTTCGTGAGGTGATGGACCGCGACGCTATTCTCGCCGTCGACGGTAACGAGATTCTTCATTATGGGCGGCAGTCCATTCCGACGTATTTTCCGGGCCACCGCCTGAACTCGGGTGTCACGGGATGCATGGGTGTTGGCCTGCCTTACGCTATCGGCGCAAAGCTGGCGAAGCCGGACAAGCAGGTTGTAGCCCTGCATGGCGATGGTTCGCTCGGTATGAATATCCAGGATTTTGATACTGCGGTCAGGCACAACCTGCCGATAGTCATCGTCGTCTCCAACAACGAAGGCTGGACGGCTCGCGTCGAAGGTATCCGTAAGCCGGGTCGTGAGCTTGGCTTCACCCGTTTCGACGAAGTCGCAAAGGCGCTCGGCGGTTACGGCGAGGCAGTCGAGAAGCCAAAGGACATTCGGCCAGCACTGGAGCGGGCGTTTGCGTCTGGCAAGCCGAGTATTATCAATGTGCGGACAGACCCGACAGCGAGAGCGATAAGCCGATTCGTCGGCTCCAAGATGGAGTAAGCCACCTGTGTGGGCGACCATTGGTGACCTCACGGTCACGCACTTCGGGTATCATCGCCGCTCACCGTTGTTCAATTGCCAGTTAGCCGGAGCCAGATATGACGATGGAAGGACCTCGACGCCCGCGTAACCCGTGGTCCGAGTTCGAGGAAGATGTGGAGTCGGTCATTGAGTCTGAACCCCGCAGCCTGGGGTTCCCGTCAGACGATGACGACATGCCTGTCTACATGATGCTTTCGCGCCTGACGGAGCGCGGGCGTGACCGTATCAAGGATCATCCTGAGCGAATCCTGGAAGTAAACCATGAGGTGGAGCAGCGTGGCTGCATCGTGGTTGCGCAGTACGCGTTGATGGGGCAGTTCGACTTTGTGACGATTATCAAGGCTCCAAACAACGAAGCGATGCACCGCCTGGCGATTGAACTCGGTGCGCGCGGTACCATTGAGACGCAGACGTATCCTGCTATACCAACAGAAGATTTCATCAACGCAATGAAGCAGGGACGTGACTAGGCGTGGGATTTTGCCGGTTGAGAGGCGAACTCATTCGGTGATGCTGACGTAACATCGTTCAGGGTGTATTTACGAAAACAGCACTGGCGAACGGCGCTGATTACCGGGGCATTTCTGGTTTTGCTAAAGGTCTTTAAGGCGCGTAAACCATTGCATGGCGCGATGCTTTTCGCCGTTCTACTCACACTGGTGACAGCATGTGCAAACGGGACAGCGGCTACGCCTACCGCGGCTCCAACTGCTACTCCGATAGTTACGCCAACACCCAACCGTGAATCACTCATCAAGCAGCGTGTTGCGGTTCTTTTCCAGATGCAGATTGCGGCTATACAGCGCGGGGATTGGTCTGGTGTTTACGAGATTTGCAGCCCGAATTTCCGTACAGCGCGCTCACTGGACAGGTTTGTGCGTGATGCAGAAGCTCAGTTCAAGCTAGATGGGTATTCTGTGCCCGGTTTTGAAGCACGAAATGTAGAGGTGTTTGTCCGCGCTGCTGATCGCGTGAGAGTTCGCTGGGACGCATACCAGGACGGTCGATTTGTCCGGACTGAAGAGGTTGGTCAGACCTATATCCTGACGCAGGGTGACTGGTTCGATGAAGGCGCCTGGTGCCGCTAGGCGTTAGGACGCCGTGTGCTTGCGGATGACGTCCCAGTATTCCGGCTTGAGCGAGTTGTAGACGAAGT
>JAURLM010000312.1 GCA_030831265.1 Chloroflexota bacterium | reverse complement strand
TTTCCAAGTTTGACGAGATTACCGTTGCGCGCTCGCAGGCGGTGGCAAAGCGGCTGGAGTTGCCAAACGCGCTGGAAGCCGGCGATGTTCGAGTGCTGACTGACTACACCGGCCGGGCATACGGCGTGCCTTTCGACGAAGTGTTCGAGGCGATGCATATTGCTGGAAAGTCAGAATCGCTGATACTCGACCCGAACTACACCGGGAAGTCGATGGCCGGCCTCATAAACGAACTCCATGAAGGCCGCATCGACCCTAACGTGCCAGTAGTTTTCATACACTCGGGCGGCACGCCCCAGCTCTTCGCCTTCGCCCAGGAAATCTGGGACTGGAAGGGCTAGGCGGCAAGCCCGCTCCCGATACACATCCCTGTCCTGCACGGAAAACACCGCAAATTGTGTGGTTACCCGGCAGTTCAAGCACGAACTCATGCGTAACACTGGATAGTGAAGAGATCCGTGTGTCATGGCCATGTCGCGCCTCGCTTCTGGCCGGGATACAACCTTAAGAATTTGTTCGAATCACCTTCACAACTGCTGGATAGTCTGTCGATAACCTGAACCTCGACGGTTCTTTGAACCTGCCGGTAGAAATACGGTTTAACGAGGGGATCAAAAAGATGCCTCATTTCTCGAAGATAAAGACGACCATTGCTGTCGGCGTGATGTCAGCAATGGCTCTAATTTCCATTGCATGCTCCGGGGCGAATAAAGACGCTACGGCGACTCCGCTCACAGCACAGCAACCAACCGCAACAGCCATTACCGCCAGTTCTGGTACCACAACCGGCACCGGCGTCCCAACTCCGCCTGCCACCGGCGTTCCCGTGTCTAACCCTGTCGCCGGAATGAGTTCACTGGACATCATCAAGTCGCAGGAGCAGGTCTTCATTGACCTGTTCAAGAACACAATCAACACCGTTGTACGCATTGACACTGTGACACGCTCCGGTGCAGGTGAAGGCTCAGGTTGGGTCTGGGACACGACCGGTAACATCGTCACCAACTACCACGTTGTAGATGGTGCTACAAAGATTGACGTTTACCTATACGACGGTCGCCAGTACGCGGGCCGGGTAGTCGGATTCAACTCTGACGCAGACCTCGCAGTGGTGAAGATCGACCTCGCACCGGGTGAGACGCTGCAAGCCTCGAAGATAGGCAACTCATCTGAGTTGCAGGTTGGCCAGATGTCTATTGCACTTGGCAACCCGTACGGCAATGACTTCTCAATGACTACAGGTATCGTCAGTGCAGTTGGTCGGCTGATACCAAGCGGCTTTTCTAACTTCGCTATTCCGTCCGTCATTCAGACCGACACGGCTATAAACCCCGGCAACTCCGGAGGCCCGCTGCTGGACATCGAAGGCCGGGTAATCGGCATAAACACACAGATTCGGAGCGAGAGCGGTTCCAACTCCGGAGTCGGCTTCGCAGTGCCGGTTGACCTGGCAAAGCGGGTGGTACCGAACCTGATCGAGAATGGCGAACATGTCTACTCGTTCATGGGTATCCGAGGCCTTGAACTGGAAAACACGATGCGTGCCGGACTGGGCCTGAAGAACGGCCAGCAGGGTGCCTACATCACCTCAGTAGAGGCGAACACTCCGGCTCAGAAGGCGGGACTCAAGGGTGACTCCGGTTCGTTCGGTGTCAATGGCGCCCCGGTAAACCCGCAGTACGATGGTGACCTGATAACCGCAGTGGATGGTCGCCAGGTGAACTCGATGGATGACCTGATTGCGTACCTCGCACTCAACACGTCACCCGGTGATGACATCGTGCTGACGGTTCTTCGCGGAGGCCAGGAAGAGCTGATCGTTCTGACCCTGACACAGCGCTAGACATCGCTTAGACAAGATTAAAAAATGAAAGCGGGTTCGGCAAACAAGCCGGGCCCGCTTTCGTTTTTCAATCGCAGCAAACATCTAATCAACGGTATGCAGAGGAATGGCGGCAGCATTATCGGATGAGCCTTCGCAAGCCGATGGAAACAAGATCAACTGCCCAGACAAGAAGCACGTAGATGATTAGCAGCAGGGCAACGTTGGTGTACCGGAAAAATGCCAGGTCCAGTCTGAACTGGTAGCCGAGTCCGGTTGCCGCGACCAGCCCAACGACAACGCTGGTACGGATGATGACTTCCCAGCGGTACAGGAGGTAAGTGACGAATTGTGGCAATACCTGCGGTAGCACCCCGTAAAACAGCAACTGCGCCCTGCCTGCACCTGATGTGCGCAACGATTCGACGGGCGCAGCATCGATATCCTCTACCGTCTCCGCTCCGAGCCTGCCGAGGACTCCGAAGTTGTGTATCGCCAATGCCGCCGCACCTGCCAGCACGCCGGGGTTCAGCACGAACACGACGATCAATGCCCAGACCAGTTCCGGCACGGAGCGGGTAAAGATATAGAAAGCCCGAACGAGCCACACGACAACCCTGCCGCCGGGTTTTCTGCCTGAAAGATTGGATGCGGCAAACGGCATGGTGACCAGCGCCCCGCCCGCAGCAAGCCCTGTCGCCAGCACGCTCATCACCAACGTCACGCGGGCTAAGTCCAGGGCAGAACGCCATGAGCCCCACTCCAGGAACGCCGGAGTTCTGCTTGACCCGATACCTGCAAGATCACCTATGAAATCACCAGCCCGCCTCCACGTATCAACTGCTGACAGCCCGAACAGGCCTGCTCCCTGGGCAGTGACGTGTATCCATGAAGCTGTTATCAGGGCAATCAAAAGCAAAGTGCTGACCGTAAAGAACGGTCGTCGCCTTACCCCTGACACGAGTACGGTCATCACTGTGACAACCTCCTGCGTACAAGTGCGCTCCAGAGGTCGATCACGATTATCACCAGCACCAGCGCAAACACCGCTGTCCACATTCGGCCAAACGCCAGGTCATCGAGGGATGTCGATATCCGCAGGCCGAGTCCTCCCAGTCCAACAAAGCTCAACACGGCAGCGGCGCGCACCGCACACTCAAGCCGGTAGAACGTGTAGCTGACGATGTCAGCACCAGAAGCAGGGAGCCGCCCGTAAAACAGCACCTCGGTTTCCGATGCCCCGGTGGACCGCAACGCAGCCAGGGACTCTGGAGGCACGTCCTGTAACCGTTCGGCAAGCACCCGTCCGAGTATTCCGGCGTAGGGCACGCCAATCGCCAGCACGCCAGCAAGCGGAGTCAGGCCGAAGGCAGCCACAAACAGGATCGCCCAGACAATCTCATGCACAGCTCGTAGCGATGCAAGCACGGCACGGGCAGAGGCCATCACACCCAGTCGAGGCAACCAGCTTCGCTGCAATACGCCGGACGCTGCAATTCCCAGCGGAACCCCTGCGACAACAGCGACCGTCATGCCAGTTATTGCGAAGGCGATGGTAGTGAAGGTATCGGAGACCACCGTACTGACGTATGAGGTTGAAAGCTCCGGGGTGAACAGGGAGAACGTGATCTCGCGGAGGGAGGAAATACCTCCCGCATGTATCACTCCACCGGGTGCATCCACCGAAAGCGCAGCCCACAAAAAAGCCGCCACAAGCAACAGCGTCAGTTGCATGCGGGGTGCGGGAAGGCGAACGCGGCTGGAGTGCGTGGCGGGTGATGACTGTCCGGCCGATGTCATTCGCAAGCCTCTAGTCCACCCACGGGCCGGGTGATCGGGTTACACCGGGCGAATCGACTGTCACAACTGGCGAATCTGGCAAGGCTGTTCCGTAGAGTTCGGCCAGCAACCCGGCAGTCAGGTCAGCAGAGCTAACATCGAACACCAGTCTACCGTGGCGAAGGCCAATCACCCGGTCGAAATGTCTTCGGGCCAGGTCAGGGTTGTGGAGTGTTGCAATCACGGATCGTCCACGCTCCTGCACCACGCTCCTAAACAGGCTGAGCAGTTCATCAGCCAGCGCAGGATCAAGTGAAGAGACAGGTTCATCCGCAAGAATCAGCTTTGGATCCTGGACCAGCACTCTTGCGAGAGCCACTCGCTGCTGCTCGCCACCAGAAAGCCGACCTACCCGATCCGACTCCCTCCCGGCGAGTCCTACCCGCTCCAATGCGGAAGTCGTTGGCTCGTAGGCAACCGGTAACAACAACCCGGCCAGTGAACGCAACAAGCTCCAACGTCCCAGCATCCCCGCATCTACGTTATGCCTTGCCGAAAGCTGCGGAACGAGATCAAGCCGCTGCTGCATCATGCCAACCAGTTCTGTCCTGGCAGCCGCATCTGCAATTTCGAACGGGCGTACACCGTACACATAAATGTCACCGACGACAGGGCCCAACATACCTGCGACCAATCGCAGTAACGTGGTCTTGCCTGCACCTGACGGCCCTACGATGGCCACCATTTCACCACTGGCAACTGTGAATGACACGTTGTCCAGCACGGTTCTCTCGCCGTACAGATGACTCACAGCAGTGACGCAGCAGGGAACACCGGCATCCGCACCTTGCCTCGGGTCAGATTCCGATGTTGATAAGCGTTTCCTGGAAGCTGAAGCCATAAAAAGAATTTCACCTGCAAGTGCTGAGGTGCAGCGTCTACTCGATCAAGCCCAGCATGCGGGCCGTTTCTTCAATCTGGGAATAGTTTTCGTTGCGCGTATCCACGAAGCGTTCCGTATTGAACAGTTCCAGCAGTTGGCGCTGTATCGGATCGTCCATGCTGAGCTTCTTTATCGCCTCGACGATACGGTCTGACATGCCCTCGCCATATCGCTCGTCAACAAGCGGGTGACCCAGCCAGTGGTAGTCATAATATGGTCCCACCGTGTCCAGCACCCGAACCTTCGTCGTATCAACCTGCCCTTCAGCAACAGCACGCTCCCACACGGCAACGTTGAGTGCACCGGCGTCAAAACTCCCGGCCTCCACTAGTGCCCACGTCTTGTCATGTGAACCTGAGTAAGACGGTGCGCCGCGGAAGTCTTTTTCCGGGTCTACTCCCGCCTGTAGCAGGTACCAACGGGGCATCAGGTGTCCTGATGTCGAACTTTCTGAGCCAAATGTGAATGAAATCTCTTTCAGGTCCTCAAGTGACTCTGCAGAGACTCCAGAACCCACGATGAACACCGAATAAAACTCGGCGTCTGCCGGACGCTGAAGAAGAGCCATTGCCCCGGGAGTCATGTTTCGCGCCTGCACTCCTGTGAGACCGCCGAACCATGCAAGTTGTACATCCCCATCCTTGAACGCCGTCACCAGCGCAGCATACGAATTCATCGGCCGGTACTCGACGTTTATCCTCAGTTCCTGGGCCAGGTACGCGGTCATACCACCAAACATTTCTTCGAGAGTGGAGACGTTTTGATCTGGGATTCCGCCGATGATGAGTATCGGTTTTGCACTGTCCGTACTGGTAGTACGGTCATCATCAGAGCCGGTCGAGCACGCAATGGCTAACAAGATCAGCCCGGCAAGAATGAATGGTGTTATGCGCATTGATTATGGATGATATTAAATACTCGTGTGAGCCGGTACTATACGGTTGAGTACACGATAAGGTTGTGCTCAGGTCTCTGTAATAGATGCGGGGTTGGCATGGTTGACGTTGGGAATTTACGCGCAATCAGGGCGATTGCAGACAGCGGATCAATTTCCGCCGCTGCAAGACAACTGGGGATGAGCCAGCCGGGCCTCAGCAGGCTGGTAGAACGGATGGAAACGGAGTTTGCCACCGCTCTTTTTAACCGGGGCAGGGCAGGCGCGGAGATAACTCCAGACGGTGAGATTGTTCTGAAGTTCGCCACGGAAACACTGGCAGCGTACGACAAGCTCGTAGCTTCGCTGGGAACCGGTCACAGGGAAGGCGTGGATACGGTGCGAGTGGTTGCCAGCACCACCCCCGGTGAATACCTGCTGCCGATGATTGCCGGCGGCTTCACGAAAAACTGTACCGAGATATCCATCGAGACGTTGATCGTAGACTCAGGGGCAGTTGCAAATCATCTGCTGTCTCGCAATTACGATGTCGGGTTCACCGGCACCAACTCCGGCACCCCCGGCCTGACTTTCGTACCCGTTGCTCGCGATGAAATTGTTCTTGCCGTCCCCGCAAGCCACAGGTTTGCCAAATTGACCGAAGTTGATGCTGGATCTTTGGCCGGGGAACGACTGCTCTGGAGGGAACGAGGTTCTGGGACTTACGAAACGGTTGTCAGTGTGCTGGCTCAACGCGGGCACATCATCAAGAACTCGTCTTCGTTCGTGACACTCGGCAGCACGCAGGCACTGGTTTCCGCTGTTGATTCGGGTCTTGGCCTCGGGTTTGTCACTATGCGGGCCATAGAACACTTTGCCACCAGCAGAGTAGTACCTGTCCGCATATCCGGAGGCAAAATGACCCGCGATCTACTGCTTGTATACGAAACGCACCGTAAACTCAGCCACGGCGCACTTGGTTTCATTGGCTACGTTCGGGAATGGGCTGCTGCGAATCGTGACTTCACACCCCATGAGCCAACCGCCTAATTACTTTCGTTCAAAACCCGTGACAGAGATACGGGAACCGGATAACTTTTCCAGGTGTGACATTGTTGTTGTAGCACCAGAACGTCTGTGCTACTCTTCCCCTGCCGCAATCACGGCATACCTGTGTATATGAACGCCCGTGCCCGGGCAAACGACCAGACTGGAGAGTTACGGTCTTGGCATCAAGAAACGGTTCTACTGCGTTGAAGTCAGTCGGAAATTCCGGCGACAAAGATAAGTCTCTTGAACTTGCGCTGGCGCAGATCGAGAAGCAGTACGGTCGTGGCGCAATCATGCGCATGAGCGAGAGCACGATTGACCAGAGCATTGGTGCCGTGCCGACGGGATCGATTGCCCTGGATCTTGCTCTCGGCATCGGCGGATTGCCCCGTGGCCGTATCGTTGAGGTCTTTGGCGCAGAGTCAGCTGGTAAGTCGACTCTCGCACTGGCGACTATCGCCGAGGCGCAGCGAATGGGCGGGAGTGCGGCTTACATTGACGTTGAGCATGCCCTCGACCCGACTTATGCCAGGGCGATTGGCGTGGATGTGGACAAGCTTCTGATTTCACAGCCGGACTCTGCGGAGCAGGCACTGGAGATTACAGACTACCTTGTTCGCAGCGGTGCGCTGGATATCGTGGTGCTGGACAGTGTGGCCGCGCTGGTGCCAATGTCCGAGCTTGAGGGAGAGATGGGTGATACCCATGTTGGACTGCAGGCACGGCTAATGTCACAGGCACTGCGCAAGTTGACCGGCAGCATCCACAAGACACAGACGGTTGCCCTGTTCATCAACCAGCTGCGTGAAAAGGTTGGCGTTTTCTTTGGCAGTCCTGAGGTGACTCCCGGTGGACGTGCGTTGAAGTTCTACAGCTCGGTTCGTATTGACCTGCGTCGGATTGAGTCGATCAAGGTCGGGCAGGACATCATTGGCAACCGTGTTCGTGCAAGAGTGGTGAAGAACAAGGTTGCGCCTCCGTTCCGCAAAGTTGAGTTGGAGATTCTTTTCAAGGAAGGAATCAGCAAGGAAGGCGGGTTGCTGGACCTCGGCGTTGAGATGAACATCATCAAGAAGAGCGGTTCGTTCTTCTCTTATGGTGAAACGCGCCTGGGCCAGGGTCGCGAGGCCGCAAGAGTGTTCTTGAGAGAAAACACGGACTTCCGTAGCAAGCTGGAAGCCGAAATTCGTTCCCAGGCATCCCTGGTTATGGTCCCGGAACATGATTCCGATTCGGATGAGGACAGCAGTTCCGACGACGATTAGGTATAACGGCGATGGTGGACGGAGCTTTTGACCGGGCGTGGCGGTAATTGTGGGGCAACTACACTCTAACTCGGACGCCGCCTCACTATAGAATGTGATAGGCGGGTCCGGGTCAACGGTGGCCCCTTTTCGTCAACCACCATGCTCGTTTCAATCATCATCATTGTTGTTGGTTTAGCTGGCAGTGCGTTCATCAGCGCAACAGAGGTCGGCCTTCTAGGCTCGCGCCGGTCACGTATCAGCCACCTTGCGGAAGAAGGTGACAGGCGAGCCATCGCTGTCCTGAAGATCCTGGACGATAACGAGCGGTTTTTCGGCACAGTTCTGCTCGTCGGCAACATCTTTAATATTCTTGTTGCGTCAGTAGGCACCAATCTTGCGATCACGACAATTGGTGGTGGCTCGCCAAACGCAGCATCCACCATTGCGGCAACCGTCATCGCCACTATACTCATCGTCATCATTGGCGAACTGACCCCCAAGTCCGTTGCAGCGCTGATCGCTGAACGATGGGCACTGAGCACAGCACGGGTCATCCTGTTCCTGATGCGTATCAGCACCCCTATCGTTTGGGCCTTCACGCTGGCGCCACGACTCGTCGTAAAGCTTGCTGGTGGCCGTGAGGCGCTGGGGACTCCCGGCATCACCACTGGCGAACTTCGCATGCTCATTGACCTGAGTGAAGAGGCGGGAACGCTGGAATCCAACCAGGGTACGATGCTGGACAACATCTTCAAGTTCGGTGAGCTTGAAGTACGTGATGTGATGACGCCCAGACCGGAGATCGTCTGGATAAGTGCAGAGACCACGTTCAAGGAATTCCTGGAGACCTACCGCGAACGACCTCACACACGGTTCCCGGTCTACGACGATGAGCACGATGACGTCGTCGGGATCCTCTCGGTTAAAGATGTCATGGTGTCGCAGGCTGCACACCGGTTAGATGAATTGCAGCCCGTCACGCGGCTCATGCGACCAGCAATGTTCGTCCCTGAAACAAAGCGGCTGGATGATCTTTTCGATCTGATGCAGCAATCGGGCGACAAGATAGCGCTTGCGGTAGATGAATTTGGCGGCATTGCAGGCCTCATCACGCTCACACGAGTGGTTGAGCAGATTGTCGGTCGTACCGGTGAAGAGGGGCGCCGCCCGCCTCGCAGGTTCATCGAGGTAAACGAAAATACCTTCGTTGTGGACGGCGGCATGTCCATCGAAGAAGCGAACTCCGAACTGGAACTGGATATACCGGAAGGCGATTACGAGACGGTCGCTGGCTTTTTCCTTGAGCAGATACAGGCGATTCCAACTGCAGGTAGCCGCATCCGTTTCGGGCCGCTGCGCATGCAGGTTACCGAGATGCGAGAAAACCGTATCGCTGCCATCAGGCTGCGGAAGATGCCGGTGGTCGTGGAACCAGAGACAAGTAACAGCAACGGGACGAGTTGATCATGCCACGCCAAAGGCGCACGCCTCATGGCCCGCATGAACAGTTCCTGTACGCCGTACAGTCTGGAATCAAAGACTGTGGACTTTCGGCCTCTGACACCCTGCTGGTTGCACTTTCCGGTGGTCCGGACTCCACTGCCCTGCTAATCGCCCTGCAAAACCTGTTCCCCGGGTCAGGCTCCGGAATCCCGCGCATCGAAGTAGCACATTTCAATCATCAGCTGCGTGGTGACGATTCAAGTGCTGACGAAGAATACTGTCGTCATCTTTGTGAACAGCTTGGAGTACCGTTTCACACCGCAACCGGAGATGTGAATGCCCATGCAGTGGCGAACGGCATGTCCACAGAAGCCGCCGCCCGTGATATGCGCTACAGGTTCTTCGCCAGCACCGTTTCACAGCACGGTTTCGCTGGAGTTGCGACAGGACACACGACAGACGACCAGGCCGAAACGATCCTGCTGGCGATGACTCGCGGTGCTGGCCTTCGCGGGCTTTCAGGTATGAGCGCGGTGACCGAACGCAGAGATATTTCTGGTCTGGACGTCAGCAAACCGATGACTGTCTTCAGGCCCTTGCTGGCCGCGGGTGTTACAGGACAGCAAACCGCAGCTTTTTGCGAGACCAGTGGCATCACTCCACAAGTCGACTCGTCAAATACTGACGAAACGTTCGCACGCAACCGCATCCGCCATTCGGTGATGCCGGAGTTGAGAAAGATCAACTCGGCGGTCACGGAATCGCTGGTAACGCTAGCGGCCAACGCCGCATCAGCCCATGAATTTATACGCACTGTGGCGATAACGACGCTGGAACAGGCCCGGACTGATGCGCATGGCAGCATGTCGAAGCACGAACTCCTTCAAGTGAGCTCCGAACTACTCCCGTACATCGTGATGATGGCTTTTGAGCATGTAACCGGGACACAGGATGGCCTTGATAAGTCGCATGTTGACGCTATGTGCGGTCTGCTGGAAAGCGGCCTGGAAACGCATTTGCCGGGTGGCTGGAGGATGGTTGCAGATCACGATTCGGTCAGGATCATACGCGGTGACGATGACCCGGCGTGCCCGTTCCCTGGATCTGTTGATGACATGCTCTTGAGCGTGCCGGGCATTGTGCGCTTTGAAGATGGCTCGACGCTGTCTGCAAAAGAAATTTCACCGGTGCCGGATTTCAGCACACTCACAGAGTGGCAGGCGGTCATTTCAGCCAATGTCGCTGGAAGCCAACTCACCGTCAGGAGCCGCCAGGACGGTGACCGTTTTCAGCCACTTGGGATGACCGGGGAGATGAAGTTACAGGACTTCTTTGTCAACGAGCATTTCCCGTGGTGGTGGCGGGACCGCGTGCCGCTGGTAATCGCCGAAGGACGCATCCTGTGGGTCACAGGAACGCGCATTGCGGAGTGGGCACGCGTACCTGCGGATGCAACTTCAGCAGTCATACTCGAGTTTACTCAAGGCACCCGAATACATCCTGCTAAACAATCCTGACAAGCACCTGTGGCTTACAGGATCCGTGCCAGCCTCGCGTTGATCGTGGTTCCCGGTATTCGGCCACGCTTTGCCACCGGCCGACCATCAATTTCCTTGATGTCTGCAGTGAACGCAATTGGCCGCGCGCTGGCTATGTAGAAGCCGACAGCAAACACGCTGACCGGTGCTTCCAACTCCACGAACTGCGTTATGCGTTCAGGTGTGATACCGCCGCTCACGTAGATATCAACGTAGTTATAACCAGCCTGGTCCAGTCGAGCCCGCACCTCATGCACAAGGGCAGGGGTCACGCCTCCGCGCTGTGCAGGAGTATCCAGCCGGATCCCGCGAAGCCGCTCACGGAGCGCCTTTGCAACCGATATGGCGTCCTCTGCCTCGTCCTTGAACGTGTCCACAAGAGCTACACGCGGCACTTCCGGAGGCATGTGCCGGTCGAAAGCAAGCACGGTACGAACGGTGTCGC
This sequence comes from Chloroflexota bacterium, assembly GCA_030831265.1. Classification (GTDB taxonomy): domain Bacteria; phylum Chloroflexota; class Dehalococcoidia; order Lucifugimonadales; family Lucifugimonadaceae; genus JAJCYX01. The sequence continues at coordinate 13,776 of JAURLM010000312.1, read as the reverse complement.
CAATGATTAGCACGAGCGAGTGCGGCATCGTGCCAGACGGCGTCAACCCGGTCAGTCTCGCACCGATCAGCGACGAGTTCGCGACGCACTTACCCACGACGGCCGAGTAGTCCATGATTCCGACTACCGAGGGGTGAACGTGTCTTGCGCCGTATGAAACGACGGGTATGCCCTTGGCGGCATCAACACATTCCCGCGCAGCAGTCGCCCATCCCGTGGACGAAGCAAGCGTGCCGCACAGGGCGGTTTCATACAGTCCGAACGATGCGTACGGCGCACGAATACGCAGGGCAACTTCGCCCTCCGAAACCGACATGCCCTCCTCCAGGGCCCAGACCTCTCGGCCCGTCTCTGGAAGGATGCGTGACAGCAGCGACCGCGCCTCCGTGATGCCGCAGAAGATACCGTCGTTACCAACGGTGAACTCCATTACCACTTCGGGGTTGGCCCCTTCATTGCGGAGAATCGTCTGTGCCCTGACAAGTTCGTTGTCAGCGGTGTCGCCCACCAGCACTGAACGTGGAATCTCGAAATCTCGAGTTGTCATAAATCAGTTCCTGCGTCGGCCCTGCTGTACTAAGCGAAGCACGCCGCCAGTCCCTTGTTTCCTGCTTAATGCCACTGGCCGTCGATCGCCAGCGGGCCTGAGGACGTGCCATTTTAACGTGTCGGCATCATCCTGCGGGTTTTGGCCTGCCCTTGAACCGCAACCGTAACAGGCCTTTCACATCTTCCCACGCTGTCGAAGCAATTTTCACACGGGTGTCGGGATCATCTACCCACCGTACTGGAACTTGCTTTATGCGATACCCGGCCGCCTGTGCGAGCAGCAGCATCTCGGTATCCATGAACCAGGCATTGTCCTTGATGAGCGGCATCAGGTTTTCCGCAGCTCGGCGGGAAACGGCCTTAAAACCGCACTGTGCATCACGGAATGAAGGCCAGAACATCAGCCTTATCAGCAAGTTGTAGCCGCGCGATGTAATTTCACGACTCAACTTCCGACCGATCACCTGCGAGCCTTTGCTGAGACGAGAGCCGATCGCCACATCATAGCCCTCGTTCGCGATTGCGCCGACGAGTTCCGGTAGCGCCTTGATATCTGTCGAGAGGTCAACATCCATGTAGCAACGGACGTCGGCATCGCTATCCAGCCATGCCCGTTTGAGAGCTCGCCCGCGACCGCGCTGTTCGAGCCTCAGGGTTCCGACGTTAGGATACTTTTTGCCAAGTTCAGCTATGACCTCCGGCGTGGTGTCCGTGGATCCGTTGTCGGCAACCGTGATCTTCCAGTCGTAATCGGGATGCCCCGCGGTGAATTCGATGAGCGTGTCGATGCAGAGCGGCAAGGCTCGCTCTTCGTTTAGCACCGGGATAATTATCTCGACCGATCTTGGCAACCGCTCGTCCCTGCCTGATGGATGGTTCAGTGTAAAAAGTGGCGCGTGCCCGTCATGACCATCGCAAGACCAAGTTTATCGGCTGCGGCGATAACTTCGTCGTCCTTTACCGATCCGCCGGGCTGGGCGACAGCAGTGATGCCGTATTGCGCTGCGTTCTCAATGCCGTCAGGGAACGGGAAGAAGGCGTCTGATGCCATCACGCTGCCCTTTGAAGCGTCACCGGCAGAACGACCAGCGAGCATTACGCTGTTGACGCGGTTTGGCTGGCCCGCACCCATGCCGACAAGAGCATTGTTCTTCACGAACACGATAGCGTTGGAATGGACGAGCCGACACGCCTTCCACGCAAACCCGAGGTCAATGAGTTCTTGCTCTGAAGGTGCGCGCTTGGTGACAACCTTCCATGTGCGCGGATCCTCAACGAGATCATCCGGTTGCTGCACCAGCACGCCGCCGGACACTGTACGGAGTTCAAATTTGTTCGGGCGGGAGGTCTGCACTTCCAGCACGCGGGTGCGCTTCCGTTTTTTCAGGATTTCAAGTGCTTCCGGCTCGTACCCGGGGGCGACGATGACGTCGAACAGCACGCCTTTCATGACGTTTGCAGTCTCAGTTGTGAGAACGCTGTTGAAGCCGACGATACCGCCGAACGCGGAAACAGGGTCGCCTTCAAGTGCCTTGCGATATGCCTCAGCCTGGTTGTCGTCCACGGCGAGGCCACAGGGGTTGGCGTGCTTAACGATAGCGACGGCGTTTTGCGGGAACGAGTTGGCGGCGACCCACGCGGCGTCTCCGTCAAAGTAGTTCAGGTATGACAAGTCAATGCCGTGAAGCCGCTTTGCGTTAACGATGCCGCCGGATTCACCAGGCGTGGCATAGATTGCCGCTTCCTGGTGAGGGTTCTCGCCGTAACGAGGCACGGCAACGCGGTTCCAGCCGGCGGTCCATTCCTGGGGGAATTTCGCGTCGCTGGAATTATCAGTAGAACGCAAGTAGTTCGATATTGCGGTGTCGTAAAGAGCGACGTGCTGGAAGGCTTTGGCTGCGAGCTGGCGACGCTTTTCGAGCGGCACTTCGCCCTGCTTGAGCAATTCTGCAACTTCGGCATAGTCGGCAGGATCAACGACGATGATTACCGATGGAAAGTTTTTCGCGGCGGCGCGTGTCATTGCAGGCCCGCCGATATCGATGTTCTCCAGCGCGTCGATGAGCTTCACATCGGGCTTCGAGATGGTCTGCACGAACGGGTACAGGTTGTTTACGACGATGTCGATGCCGGTGATGCCGTGCTGCTCTAACTCGGCAACATGTGAAGGCAGGTCACGCCGTGCTAGGAGGCCGCCGTGGATGGCGGGATGAAGCGTCTTGACGCGTCCATCGAGGATTTCTGGCGACCCGGTGATCTCCGCCACCTGCGTCACCTTCAGACCGGCGGCTTGCATGTCTTTCAGCGTGCCACCGGTGCTAATCAGTTCGCATCCAAGCGCGGACAACGCCTTTGCGAAGTCGGCCAGCCCGGTGCGGTCATATGCGCTAAGAAGTGCCCTCATTTTCGCCTTAAAGCCCCTTCGCAATCACTCGTTCATTGCCAGTCTGCGGAACCAGCCGACCAGCCATCCAAGCGCCTTCAACGGAGCCAAGCAGCTTGTCAGCGTCACTTTCTGCGACAACGACTGCCATGCCGAGGCCCATGTTGAAGACACGGAACATTTCAAGGTCATCGATGCCGCCGGTACGCTGTATATGTGCGAACAAAGGCGGCGTTTTCCAGCTTCTCACGTCAATTTCGGCGGCGAGGCCTTTTGCGATGACACGCGGCACGTTTTTGAAGATACCGCCGCCGGTGTTGTGGCCAAGCCCTTTCACCTCTCGCAAGATGCCGCCATCCGCATCCTTCATGACAGGCAGGTAGCTGCGGTGCGGCTCAAGCAGAGCATCACCGAGCGTACGCGTGTCGCCGGGTAAGATGTCCTTCAGTACGGACGCGTCATCGTCGATTCCAAAGACTTTTCGCACAAGAGAGTATCCGTTGGTGTGCAGGCCGCTGGACGGCAGGCCAACGATCACGTCGCCAGCGACGGTGCTCTCAGGACGAATTACGCGGTCACGCTTGACCGTTCCGACAATGAAGCCGACGAGGTCATAGTCATCGTCGTGGTAGATGCCGGGGAGGGTCGCAGTTTCGCCACCAAGCAAGGCACAACCGGCGTCAGTGCAAGCAGCGCTCAGACCCTCCATGATCTCCGCCAGCAACTCTTCGTCGAAGTTGGACAGGCCGATGTAGTCGAGGAAGAAAAGTGGCGTGGCACCGGCTGGCATGATGTCGTTAATGCAGTGATTGACGATGTCCCGCCCGATGGTGGTGTGGCGGTTCATGGCCTGGGCGATGCGGAGTTTCGTGCCGACGCTGTCCGTGCTCGACACGAGCAGTGTGTCGGCGTTGGCTCCGGGATCGATGACGCCACCGAAACCGCCCTGTTCGGAGATTACGTTGGAGCCAAGAGTCCGCTTTGCGAGCGACATGATGCGGACCTTGGCAGATGCCGCGGCGTCGAGATCAACCCCGGCATCACGGTAAGTCAGTCCGGCGGGGTTTCCGCCCTGTCCGGGGTTCATCAGGCAACCACCTCCGGTGGCGAGTTTTGTTATTTGTTACTGGCTGGTTCCGCAAAAGATATAAAGAGCAAGTATAAGCCGCGCCCGGCTGATGGGGAGCGGAACCGCTGTCGAAAGTGAAGCCCGGACGAGATGAATTGATCCCCGGTGACAGTTGTCCGCTATGCTCGCACCCAATTCTTGAACCAACTTCCGCTTTCGAGCACGGGCGCGCTCAGGCGTGACGGGAGCGAGATTCCTCCACCGCGGTCGGGCTGACGGAAGAATCTCGGATGACCGCCGTAGGGGCGATGTACGGCGACGCCATGCGCGTCCCAGGCGGAGCTTTGCTACGTGACCGAAATCAAGACTATTGCTGTTACTACCAGCGTTGCTGAGAGTAGTTTCAGGGCTAGGTCTCGGCCGGTTAGCTTTTCGAAGATGTAGCCGGGTGCGGTGCGGGACAGGATTACGCTCAGGATGAACACGAATATCGGTCGGGAACCGGTCACCGCCGCCACGAGCCCCACCGGGCCGCGGCTGATCGCAGTCGTTATCAGCAGGTGACCGCCGAACGGCATGATCCCCTCTGAGAGCAACAGCCAGGGCGCCTGCTTCTTACGTCGCAAAAACTCGCCAAGCCCGGCAACTGTATTGCGGCGGGCAAACAGCATCCACATCACGGTAAACAGCCCGATGCCCCTGAAGCCCACCACCTGGTGAGTCGCAAGATCATCGGTTATCGACTTTGTTAGCAGTTGCGACGAGGCCATCAACAGTGCGCTGATGATAAGCAACAGGTAAACCGGGCTGAAGCCGTAGGAACTGCTGCCCCTGCGCGCGCCGAACGAGGACAGCGTACCGCCGCCAACGGCGAGGAAGACCGCCAGCCATTGAATACCACCCAGAGATTCACCGAATATCGGCCATGCCAGCAGCGCAACGAAGATGGGGCTGGTCTGCATCGCAGGGATGACGCGTGACGGGTCTTCTCGCTGCAACATCCAGAACATGAGCGACAGCCCGAAACCCTGCGTAATGCCGATTCCCAGCGCAGACATGACAGTGACGGCGCTAAGGCCGTTGCCGGGTGCGGTGAGCAGGACGATGGTGCCGATGAGTCCCTGGCTGGCTCCGACAAACAGGTTGAAGCTGCGGAGCGGAATGCGGAATTCAGAGAGGATGCGCTTGTCGATGAGCGCGACGACGGAGAACAGCAGCGGACTGAGTAGAGCCGGTAGAAGCCAGTCGTTCAAGTGCGTGCAGCGTTCCGTGCCCGGTTTTGGGCATAGTTTAGGGCGCGGTTTCGGGCATCGTGAAAGACCCGGATTGTGTCACGCCACGCAGTCCAACGGAAACTTTGGCCTAGCTGCGGCCGAACATGCCCATGAGGGCGCGCTTTTTGCCGCCCTTGAAGAAGCGGGACATCATCTTCTGCATCTGCTTGTGCTGATTGAGAAGCTGGTTGACCTGCGTGGGCGAGGTTCCGCTTCCGTCTGCGATGCGCTTACGCCGTGAGCCGTTGATGAGCGCGGGGTTGCTGCGTTCGTGCGGCGTCATGGACAGGATGATCGCCTCAACCTGCGCCATTTTGCGCTCGTCCACGTCCTTGATCTGGTTCTTGATTGCTCCCATTCCGGGCAGCATGCCAAGAATTCCATCCAGCGGCCCCATGTTCTTGATGGTCTGGAACTGCTGCAGCATGTCGTTGAAGTCGAACTGCGACTTCCGCATCTTCTGCTCAAGCTCAAGCGCCTTCTGCTCGTCGAACTGGTCCTGTGCCTTCTCGATGAGCGACTGCACGTCACCCATGCCGAGGATTCGTGACGCAAGCCGGTCCGGGTGGTAGTCCTCAAGCGCGTCCGCACGTTCACCAACACCCATGAACTTGACGGGAACACCTGTCACGGAACGCATGGAGAGAGCGGCACCGCCGCGGGCGTCACCGTCCATCTTGGTCATAATCATGCCGGTGATGCCGATGCGGTCGTTGAACTCGGAACCTGAACGAACCGCGTCTTGACCGGTCATGGCATCGACCACGAGCAGCGTTTCGACCGGGTTCGTCGCGTCGCGAATCTCCTCTAGCTCACGCATCAGGTCATCGTCGATGGCGAGACGACCTGCGGTGTCCAGAATCAGGTAGAAGGTGTTGTCGTAGGCTGCTTTCTTTACGGCGTTCCTGGCAACCTGGACAGGACTGCTCTTACCGGGGTCCTCGGAGTAGACATCAACGCCAATCTGCGTACCAAGCTGCTTTAGCTGGTCGATGGCCGCTGGTCGCTGAAGGTCACAGGCGGCCAGCATGACGGTCTGCTTTTCCTTGTTGAGTTTGCTGGCGAGTTTTGCCGCAGCTGTGGTCTTACCGGCACCCTGCAAACCGACGAGCAGGATGACCGTGGGCGGCCTGTCTGCGCGGCTAATGCCAACGTGTTCGCCGCCCAGGATCTGGACGAGCTCTTCCTGCACGATCTTGACGACGGTCTGTCCGGGAGTGAGCGATGCGAAAACTTCTTCGCTCTTTGCCTTTTCCTTTACGTCGTTGATGAACTGACGGGCGACCTTGAAGTCGACGTCTGCTTCAAGCAGCGCCATGCGGACTTCGCGGAGGGCGGCATCGATATCTTGCTCAGAGAGTCGTCCCCGAGAGGTAAGTTTTCCGAAAACGCCGTTCAGTCGATCGGTGAGTGATTCAAACATATTTGCTCAGTCGGACATAAGTGAGTGCTGTGCAGCAGGTGATGTTGACTTATTACAGGATAACCGCTTGTGCGGCCGGACACCTGATTGCGCCCTGTGTGTAGTTATCAAACTTGCCAGGTTTCCTTCAGCACAGAGCCGATGCCGTTACGAATCTGTCTTTTCACCGGCCTCTGCAAAGCAGCTATAGTCTGCGAGAGTGACCAACTTTATGCCGGTTTCAGAAAATCATGCCTGACGTTCAATACGACAAATACGATCCTGAAAACGATGAAGCGTGGCGCAAGATACTTGCACACCAGCACTGGACGCCGCTGGCGTTGCTACCCACCGAACCACGGTGCCAGGTTTGCCGCGTACCTTTTGCGGGTGTTGGCGGTGTCATTGGCAAGCTGATGGGTTTCAAGCCGTGGAAGAAGAATCCCAGTCTGTGTAACAGGTGCACCACATCAATGCCTGCAGGTGGCATCGAGATCGATACAGTCGTGCTGTTCGCAGATATACGTGGATCGACCCGACTTGCCGAAGAGCTTGGACACATAAAGTTCGCCAAATTGCTCAACCACTTCTACAAGGTCAGCACGATGGCTCTGGTGCCGCGCAGGGCACTGATCGACAAGATGATCGGCGACGAGGTTATGGCCCTGTTCTTCCCGCTGGCGGGGGCCGCTTATCGCCGCGCGTCAGTAGAGGCAGCAATTGAACTACACAGGGCTGTTTCAAGTACCGAATGGGGGGATGTGACGCCGGGTGTTGGCATTGGCCTATACGCGGGCGATGCGTGGGTTGGCAGGATCAGTGAAACTGATGAGAACGAGTTCACCGCACTCGGGGACACGGTAAATGTCGCTGCGAGGTTGCAGGCTGAAGCGGCTCCCGGCCAGCTGGTACTGAGTGAAGAGCTTTACGAGCTGGCCGAGGATTTGTTGCCGAACGCGGAGCAAAAAACACTAACTGTGCGCGGTCGCTCGGAGCCGGTCGCAGTACGCGTCGCGTCAATTAGTTAGGCGTCTCATCCGGGGAGCGCTGAAAACATCCTACGAATACGGGTACTTTGCCCGGAACACGTCTTCTGGAGTCAGCAGGTAGATGATGAACTCAATGAACGAAACTATCCAGGGAATGAACGTCCAGAAGAAAAGCAGGTACAAGAATCCCTGCGCTGTCTTGCCAAGATAAAACTTGTGGATGCCGAACCCGCCCAGGAAGAACGCCAGCACGACCGCTATCCACTTGTCACGCCCATGAACTGAGTAGCGTTGCTGAGTCGCATACGGTGGTGGTGCACCGTAGCCGTATGGGGGCGGCGACGCGTAATGCGGAGGCGGAGGCTGACCTCCGGGGCTCTGGCTGGCACCGCAGTGTGTACAGAACGCGGCAGACTCCGGAATAGGCCTGCCGCATGAAACGCAGTACACCTCGTCTGCCGTTCTCGCTCGGGTTGTTGTCATTCGCCTCTGCCAGTGTCCTTCAAAGTCCGATTTGTACGCCGAGAGTACGCTGGGGGAATCCACTGCGTCAAACAATCACTGGCTATCGCGCCCTACAGGGGTCTCCGCTTGCGGAACGCATGGCAGGTACCCGGTTTCGCTGACCATCGCCTCAAGCATGTAGTCAGTGCATCGCCCCTATCTCTGCAAGATACGCATATAATCCGGCCATATTTCAAAACCCCACCTGGCAAAGCTCCACCTGAGAATCCCACCCACATCGGAGGCGGAGAATGGTCACCAGTGCTACTGGCACAGACACAGGGCTAATAGCTCATCTGCTGCGTCGAGCAGGTTTTGGCGGCACGCGAGCAGAAATCGAACACTTCGCTGAGCTTGGCTACGAGGCCACGGTAGAGCACCTGCTCGACCCGCCCAGCGTCGAATCCATGCCGCAGGACATCATCCGGCGGTATCACGTTGACCAGTCTGACCTGCGTATTCAGCCGGCCGCTGGCTCCAACTGGATGTACCGGATGGTCACCACAAACGCGCCGCTCCTGGAAAAGATCGCTTTGTTCTGGCACCGCGTCTTCGCAACTGGCCAGACCAAGCTAATCCAGGGCAAGGTGATCGTTACGCAGATAGAGATGTTCCGAAAGCTGGGGCTGGGCAGCTACCGGGACCTGCTTCTTGGTTTGTCCAGGGACCCGGCGATGCTGATGTGGTTGGACAACAATGACAACCACGGAAACGCGATCAACGAGAACTATGGCCGCGAGATTCTTGAACTGTTCTCGATGGGCGTCGGCAACTACACCGAGAAGGATATCTACGAGTGCTCTCGCGCCTTCACCGGCTGGACCATTGCCAACATGCCGTACAACGTACAGAAGATGCGAAACAACACGGCGCGACCTTACGGATACATCGCATGGCAGTTCAAGTTCGACGAGTCTGACCACGATTTTGGTGAGAAGACGTTCCTGGGGCAAACCGGGAATTTCAACGGTGACGAGATCGTGGACATCATCGCAAAGCAGCCTGCAACAGCACGTTTCATCGCACGCCACCTGTACCACTACTTCGTTGCAGATGAACTCCCGGTTCCACAGTGGCCGCATCTCCCGCCGCGTGACCCGGACGCCATTGAGCAGATGGCCGAGGCATATTTCCGCTCCGGCTACAACATTGGCGAGATGCTACGGACAACGTTCAACTCTGATTTCTTTAAGGCCCAGGCAGTGCACAACGCTCGCATCAAGAGCCCGGTTGAAGTGGTGGTAGGCTCACTCAGGCTGTCAGGCGGATACGACTGGCCGACGATGGATGTGTACGACGCCACAGCCTCATGCGGGTACATGGGACAGGGCCTGCTCAACCCACCAAGCGTGGAGGGCTGGCACGGCGCAGAGGAGTGGGTGAACACCGGTGCAATGATGCAGCGCGTGAACTACGCCAGCAAGGTGCTTGGTGATCTTTCACGACCTGGCGTGAGGGCGATCGTCGATGCCGTGATGCCGCTTACTGATGACGGCGATGCAGGCACCATGGTGGATGAATGTCTTGCCCACCTGGGACACCTGGAACTGGACACGGAGACTCGTGAAGCCGTCGTGAACTTCGCTCGCGAACAGATGGCTGAACTACCCGGCGGAGGCAAAGCGAAGCGTGCGGAGGTGGAACAGGTTGTGATTGCCGTGTTGCAGCTTTCTGTTGCGACAAGAGAGTTTCAACTGGCCTGACGGACCGCCCAACGGGGATTACCTGAACAAGAAAACAAGCACACAGATCAACTCGTAGACATCATGGCAACACAGGCAAAACCCACCTACAAGATTAGCTATGCCACCACAGTAGGCTTCACCGCCGACTTCGGCGGGCGCGGCTTCCATTTGCCTGTAGATATGGCTGTACGGGATGATGGTCATATCTTTGTGCTCAGCCGTAGTTCACCAGTAGCGACGCCGGGAATGAGGATTGTCGAAACTGATCTGAAGCACACTTTTTATGGTGAGTTTGGGAGTTTCGGGACCGGTGAAGGCCAATTCACGCGCCCGTCTGCCCTGGCTATAGGGCCGAACAATCACCTGTTCGTTGCTGATGACAGCCTGAACCGCATTACGGAGTTCGACGCGCAGAACAACTACCTGCGGCACTGGGGCACGGCGGGTGACAAACCCGGGCAGATTTCAGGACCAAGCGGGCTGGCGTTCAACCGTGATGGCGACCTGCTTGTGGTCGACCACCTGAACCACCGCGTCCAGACATTCACGATGCGGGGAAAGTACATTGCGCAGTTCGGTGCACCGGGACACCGTCGATCTCAGTTCAACCTGCCGTGGGGCATTGACGTGGGGCCTGATGGACAGGTCTACGTGGCAGACTGGCGGAATGACCGTATCCAGCGATTCGCGCCGGATGGCGAGTTTATCGATTCTCACGGTGGACACGGCAGCGCGGATGGCAAGTTCAACCGCCCATCAGACGTTGCTGTTGGCCCGGATGGCTTTATCTACGTTGCAGACTGGATGAACCAGCGCGTGCAGGTGTTCGACACCAACTGGAAGTTCCAGACGAAGCTGCGCGGACAGGCGACTCTTTCTCCATGGGCTACCGAGTATCTCGACGCCAATCAGGATGAGTTCCGTGCTCGGAAGTCGTTCCAACCAGTTATCGAAGTTGACGCCACTGACCCGCACGAAATTTCGGCACGGATCGAATCATATTTCTGGGATCCGGTTGCGGTGCAGGTGGACAAAAAAGGCCGGCTGTACGTCCTGGAGACGAACCGCCACCGCTTCCAGGTTTACCAGTCAGCATCAACTTAGAGAGCGAAAAGTCCTCTCTCCCCGGGCGGGAGAGAGTTGGAGTGAGGGGCGGGCCGGCTGTAAGGCCGACGGTCTTCTCGTATGTATGTAAGTGGATGAAGGGCAGAGTGTCACCCTCTCCCCGGCCCTCCCCCTCTGACGGGGGAGGGGGCAAAAACACAGCACGAAACACTAGTTCGAAAAGGAACAGGAAAGATGGCAGGACCGCTTCGAGTTGGAGTTGTTGGAGTCGGCCAGCGCGGGTTGCAGCATGTCAGCGCGCTGACCAAGTTGCAGGCTGACGAAATCGTTAACCTGGCTGCCCTCGTTGACCCGTACGCAGACAACCTTGACGCCACCAAGATCAACCGCTTCGTGCCGGACTACAAGGACGCCGGCGTCGAAAAGTATTCGTCTGTGCGTGAGCTGGTGGACAGCGGCACGGTGGACGCAATCTGGTTTGTCATGCCGCCGAACCAGCACAAGGGCGAGATCGAGTACGCGGCACGCCACGGCATCCATGTCTTCGCGGAGAAGCCACAGTCGCTGTTCCTGGACGAGGTACTGCGGCAGAACGAGGCGATCAAGGAATCTGACATTCTTTCAATGTGCGGCTTCCAGATGCGCCACGACCGCGGCTACACAGACATTCGCAACTACCTGAAAGACAAGTGGGTTGCGTCGATGACGATGATCGCGGAGGGCGCGGTCGAAGGTCATGGCGTGAAGCACACGCATACAGAGGAACAGGGCGGGCCAGCAAACCGGGTGTGGACGGCAAACCGCGCATGGTCAGGTACTTCGATGGTTGAGGCCGGTATCCACCAGACTGACATCATGCGCTACTGGTCGGATGATGATGTTAAGTGGGTACGCGCCAACTATGTGGAACGGCCCAAGGAGTTGCACGCCACTGAAGGCGACAACCCGATCTACTATGAGGTCACTTACGGCTTCGCGAAGGGCGGTCTTGGCAACATCATCTTCACGAAACCGGCTCGCTCCTACTACAACGGCAGGTATGACTGCATCATCTGGGAACATGGAACGATCAAGCTGGAGAACGACTTCGTCGACTACCACTTTGAAGGTGAGTGGCCACCGAAGACGAACCCGACGCTTGAGCAGGTGCGCAAGGTGATTTCAGCCGGGCCGCACACGACTGCGATGGGTGCAGAGAGCACAACTGACCTGGCAAAATCGTTCGCTGAGGCCGTGACGTTGAGCAAGCCTGAACTACTGCGAAACACGTTCGAAAGTTCGATCAACTCACTGGCGGCAGTGCTGGCTGCGAACGTGTCGAACGACCTCGGTGGCGAGAAGATCGTAATCGACGAGTTCATCAACAGCGACAAATACGTGAAGTACCGCAAGCGCCCGGCTGGCGTCTAGTTTTCGTTAGCTATGATCCGGCTGATGCCTTGAGACAGGTGTCAGCCGGACTGCACGTGCGCTACCAACCAACGTGTGTCATCCCGGACGATGCGGGGCATCTCACCGCAAGTTGAATAAACAGCCGACACCGTCCATTACCAGGCCGCAGAACATCGCAAGAGACAAAACATGGCAGAACTCTGGTTTAGTCCTTCTCAACTTCATTTCTCCACCGTGCACGTTCGCGGAAAGACGAACTGGGTATCGTTCGAGCTTGGCGACAGTGAAGGCACATTTGGCTCAGGAGAGATAACGGCAACGCAGCTTGCGAGCGATGTCGCACCGGTTGTGGCAAGGCTCGCCAACAAGCTGCGAGGAGAAAAGCTGTCATCGGACGATGACGTGTTGAAGTTCAACCGTTTACAACCTGCCGATCTTGAGAAAGATGTATTGCTTGCTACTGCTGTGAGTGGATTGCGCTGCGCCGTTGCAGACGCTCTGGCAAAGCGAGCCCAGTTGCCATTGCACCGCTACATCCGACAGCAGCACGGGCACGCCGGCGATCCGGCAAACAAGGTCCGGCTTTACGCCAACATAAATCGGTCGATGCTGCCAAACGACCGCGGGCCTGTTGATCGATCACCGGAGACTTTCGGGAAGATGGCTGAACGGGCCATGAAAGCCGGTTTCATCACCGCAAAATGTGCTCCCTTTGACGAATGTCGCGGCCCGCACAACAAGGTCGGTTTGCCAAATTGCGCTTCGCTGGGACTGGAGCGCGTTCGAGCGGCAAAAGACGCCGTCGGCCCAGACCGTACGCTGTACGTGGATTGCCATTCTCGCTTCGATTTGAACTCCGGATTCGCCCTTGGCGAAGAGTTGAAGGTGGCAGGAGCCGGTTGGTACGAGGAGCCGGTGGATCCCATTGACGACATGGAGGTGATGCGACAGATACATGCTCGGTCACCACTGCCGAACGCGGGCGCAGAGATGGGTTATGGAGTCGCTATTTTCGAGCGGCTCATGCAGGAAGATGTGCTGGACATCGTGATGCCTGACGTAAAGTTTTGCGGCGGCCCCGTCGAAGCGTACCGCATCGGCATGGAGCTTGAGCCCAATCACCCCGGATCAGTGTCGATGCACTGCCCTTCCGGCCCACTTTCGCTCCTTGCCAGCGCACACGCCACCGCGGCTTTCGGCAATGTTTTGCCGCTTGAGCACGCGGTGTACGAGGTGGAATGGCGGCATGAGGTTATGGAGCCGTTCGAGCAGATAAAAAACGGCGAGTTTTTCATACCGGACGGTTTTGGGCTCGGCGGGCGCGTTGACCCCGTAGCGGTAGAGTTACGCGGGCGTCGCTGGGACGAGTAGTTTTCTCCGAGTTCGGACAGGCGAGACAGCGACACCTGTGTGACGCATAATCACCGCCATGACAGGCAAGAACAAAACATTCACGCTCATCGC